>JBGCEA010000092.1:0-18342 GCA_045105915.1 Nitratireductor sp. | reverse complement strand
GGCCACGCCAGACCCTTTGTAATGCGTTGTTAGGTCTGCCATGCGTAAAGTCTATTTCCGTATTTTAAGCTTAGTGTTTTGTGCTCTTAGTAGTGGGGCATATGCGGCTTGTTCCTCACATAGTTCAACTGGCAATGGCACAAGTGGTGTTTTAGGCACATCTCGCATTATAGAATTGGATGCGAAAAAGCATGTCAATTTTAATGGCCGTGAAAAAGCACTGGGCCTTAGAAATAAGGAAGTGATTTTAACTTTCGATGATGGGCCTTTAATAGGTAAGACCAACAAAGTATTGGCAAGTTTAAAACAAGAATGCGTTAAGGCGACATTCTTTGTGGTTGGCAAAATGGCAAGGGCATATCCAAAACTTGCCAAGCAAATTGTAAAGGATGGGCATACACTTGCACACCATACTTTTAATCATAATCGCTTGCCTAAATATTCTATTAAAACGGCTGATAAGCACATTACACAAGGCATACGATTGGTGCAAAAGGCGGCTTATGGGGCGACTTTTGAGCAGCCAAAAGTGCCATTTTTTAGGTTTCCATATCTTGCCACCAATAAGGCAACCAAACGGCTGGTAAAGCAAAAGAACTTTATAAGCTTTGGCACGAATATTGATAGTTTGGACTGGAAAAAACATAGCCCTCAAACAATTGTTGATCGCGTGATGAAGCGCTTGGCGAGTGAAAAGAAAGGCATCATTTTGATGCATGACATTCACATTAGAACCACAAAGGCTGTGCCATTATTGCTTAAGCGATTAAAGGCGAAGGGCTATAAAATTGTACATATAGTTCCAAAGCGTGCACCTAGTAAAAACCAAGAGAATGATAATAGCGATTCACTCTTACTTGCAGATTTGAGTTCAGATTTGATTGACGATCAAACAGATCAACCAGATCAAGATGTGCAATATGCAGCCATATCTGCAAACATTGATACGCTAAATCAAACACGCAGTATTAAAAAATGGAAGATACGTAAAACTGAAAGTCTGCTTGATGGGTTTATCATTGCTATGGATGATTATGAGTTTGAAGAAAATTTGGGCGATAATGTGCAAGCAATAGAGATTCAAACCAACACACTATCTGCTCCAAAAAAGCCAGCTATTGATCGTTCGCTCATAACCAATGGCATTGTGGTGAGTGGTACTGATGAAAACTCAGGCCAATTTGGTGCAAATCCATTGAATAAGAATGTCATAAAACAATGGGCGCTTCGTACTGCTTTTGCTTCTTTTTAAAGAGGAGTTACGCTTTGCAGTCTTTTTTGCCTATTGCCCATCTTTGAACATCTTGGTTTATACGCGCACCCAATGCGCCACTTAAGAGTGGACCAAAAGCATTTATGGTTGTTCTCGCATTTTGTGTTTGGCCTTCAATCACTAGCTTTGGCAGGCCTGATGGTTTGTTTTTTGGAACCAATAAAATTCTTGGACGGCCAGAATGAGAATTGACCTCAGTTGCTAAGCGATAGGTTTTAAACGCTGGGTCTTTTGATTTGAACCAACACGTTTGCGCCGCTTTGGCGATGGCAACAATTGTAGATTTTGCATCATCTTTGCTGGTTAAGGTGAGGGCGCCTGTTGTAGAGGCTGGCGTATCTGATTGGCAGCTTGTAAAAATAAAAAGGGCAGCAAATAGCGAAGTAAAGCTTAGGTGCTTTCTTTTTGAGATTTCCAAATTAAGCTGCATAATCTATTGCTGCTTCAAACAATGAGCGCCCATCAAGACCACCATGTGCGTCTTCAATTAGGTTTTCTGGGTGTGGCATCATTCCAAGCACATTGCCATTTGCATTTGTAATGCCTGCAATGTCGTTTAAAGAACCATTTGGATTTGTGCCATTTGCATATCTAAATGCCACTTGGCCATTGTCTTCTATGGTTTTTAGCGTCGCTTGGTCTGCAAAATAGTTGCCATCGTGGTGCGCAACAGGGCAGCGTAAAACTTGGTTTTGCTGATACTTGTTTGTAAATAGCGTGTTTGCATTTTCAACTTTTAGAGCAACTTCTTTGCATACAAATGTTAGGCCAGCGTTGCGCATAAGAGCTCCTGGTAAAAGGCCAGATTCTGTTAGAATTTGAAAGCCGTTGCAAACACCCAAAATGCGTGCGCCTTGATCTGCTTTTTTGCGTAATGCATCCATAACAGGCGAACGCGCAGCAATAGCGCCAGAGCGCAAATAATCGCCATAAGAAAAGCCACCCGGCACAACATATAAGTCGGCATCTGGCACTGTCGTTTCTGTGTGCCAAATTGTTTTTGGTGCTTTGCCAGAAATTTTTGTGAGCGCGGCAATCATATCGCGATCGCGATTTGAGCCTGGAAAGAGTATTACAGCTGTGCTCATTTTAGTTCCTATACGATCTCAACGGCGTAATCTTCGATTACTGTATTTGCCAATAGTTTTTCGCACATTTGTGAAATGCTTTGTTTTGCACTTGCTTCGTCTTTTGCATCAAGCTCAACGTCAAAAACCTTGCCTTGTCTGATTGAGCCAATACCTTCAAAACCAAGTGCACCTAGTCCACCTTCAATTGCTTTACCTTGAGGGTCTAATACGCCATTTTTTAGCGTTACGGTTACGCGTGCTTTAATCATTTAAGATTGCTTCTCTTTAATTATTTATCTTTTTTGTCATTATTTGAAACAAGAACAGGGCCTTTGCTGCCATGTGCCTCATTCACATTCATAATGCCAAGTCTGGTTGCAACTTCGCGATAGGCTTCTAGCATGCCGCCAAGGTCTTTGCGAAAACGGTCTTTGTCCATTTTATCGCCTGTGGTTGTGTCCCACAATCTGCAGCTGTCTGGTGAAATTTCATCGGCAAGCACAATACGCATGGTTTCATTTTCAACCAAGCGGCCCATTTCGATTTTAAAATCAACCAGCTGAATGCCAACGCCCATGAAAAGGCCTGAAAGATAGTCGTTTACACGCACAGCCATAGACATCATGTCATCTATTTCAGCTGGGCTTGCCCAGCCAAAAGCTGTAATGTGTTCTTCTGATACGATTGGATCGTTCAACTCATCTTTTTTGTAATAAAATTCGATGATAGAGCGGGGCAATACTTCGCCCTCTGGAATACCAAGGCGCTCTGTCATAGAGCCCGCTGCAACATTGCGCACAACCACTTCAATTGGAATGATCTCAACTTCTTTGATGAGCTGCTCACGCATGTTTACGCGCTTAATAAAGTGCGTTTGAATGCCAATTTTAGCAAGATTTGTGAAGATATGTTCTGAAATGCGATTGTTTAAAACGCCTTTGCCTTCCATAACTTCGTGCTTTTTAGCATTATATGCAGTTGCATCGTCTTTGAAAAATTGAATCAAGGTGCCAGGTTCTGGACCTTCATATAGAATTTTGGCCTTGCCTTCATAAATACGGCGGCGTCTAGACATATGGTTTTTCCTAAAATGAATGTGAGCTTTAGAATCGGTTTATTTTAGCATAGCTAGGCAATGCTGTGAATTTTTGACTGTTTGGTGCTTAAATGGGGTTTACTATTATAATGGCGCTATCACAACTCAACATTTTGAATTTAGCCCAAGCATCCACGGTTTATATTTTTGATTTAAAAATAATCGTGTCTTTATTTAAAATAAGTCTTCAAATTGTCACCAACTCACCTTATATGCGTATCAAGTGAATGAAGGAGACTAAGATATGAGCGGAATTGATGATCGCGGTGATGCGTTTGAAAACAAATTTGCACACGATGAGGCATTGAAATTTAAAGCAGAAGCACGCCGTAATAAATTATTGGGTGTTTGGGCTGCGCAATTGATGGGCAAAAGCGGCGAAGCTGCTGAAGACTATGCAAAAGAAGTTATTAGAGCTGATTTTGAAGAAGCAGGCGATGAAGATGTATTTCGTAAGTTGCGTGCAGATTTAGACGCGGCTAACGTTGAATTGTCTGACGATGCATTGCGTGCTGCAATGAAAGAGAATTTTGTTAAAGCAGTTGAGCAAATCGAAAACGAAGGCTAATCGCTTTTAACTTTAAAAATTACAAAACCCGCATTTTGGTGCGGGTTTTTTTATGCGCGTATTCTTTGTGGTTTTATAATTGTTTTAAAAATCTGCCAAAGACCATTAGACCTTCTGGCCAAGGGCCATGGCCGCTTTCAGAATTTATGTGGCCGCTTTCACCAGCATCTATAAAGAGCGAGCCCCATGAGGCTGCCATGACTTCTGCAACGCTAAACTCGCAAAAATGATCATTGCGGCTGGCAATGGTGACAGAAGGAAAGGGCAGTGGGTCTGTTTGAGCAGGGCCAAAGGTAAGTAAATGTTTTGGTCTTATATTTGGGTTTGCAACATCTGGTGGTGCAACCAATAGTGCACCAGCCACTGGCTTTTTAAATTCTTTAGCCGCATGCACAATGACTTGCGCCCCAATAGAGTGACCTACCAAAATGACAGGTTTTTTTGCAGCATTTACCGCTTCAATTAAATTTTGTTTCCAGTCTTCAAAAACTGGCTTGTGCCAATCGCCCATTTCTACACGGCGTGCAGCGCTAAGCTTGGCTTGCCATCTAGATTGCCAATGCTCTTCATTAGAGCCCTTATAGCCTGGAACAATGAGTACTTCTGCTTCGCTTGTTTTCATGAAAAGGCAGATGGGTTGTTTTGTATAAAATGTCAACAGGCCATATTGAACTTTAATCAGCATGTCCTGTTTAAGTATAGTGTCAAACCACGTCTATTGGTTTGTAATTCTCTCAGCTGTGGAGAATGATTTTTTGGTAATCAAGCATTATCGTTGGGGAACGCTAACTTGATTAGCCGAATATAAAATCATCCTCCGCCAGCTGATCGATTGTAGTATTTTCAATAGTGATAGAACCACCTTGAAGCGTTAATACTACATCGAAACCGTTTGTTGAAAGGGCTGAGCCTAGATCGTCCCAGCTTTCGATATATTCATCTTGAATTTGAATTCTATCGCCAAGACCAGCGCCAGATTCAAAATCTGCAATGTAATTTGTGTCAAATTCACCAGTGAATACAAACAGATCATTACCGGCGCCGCCTCTTAGCGTGTCTGTGCCAGCGCCACCAACTAGCGTGTCGTCGCCATCGTGGCCGTACATTGAATCATTGCCAGCATTGCCATAGAAAATGTCATCGGTGGTTGAGCCTACAAAGTGGTCTTCAAATTGCGAACCATTGATGATTTCTATGCTGTCATAAATATCGCCAGTTGCTTCGCCGCCAAGGCCGCCAAAGTCTTTGTATAAAAATACGCCTTCAGTTGCATTTGAATAGTCTGCTGTATCTAAGCCTTCGCCGCCAACTAGCATGTCTGCGCCCCAGCCACCAACAAGTACATCACTGCCTTCATTGCCAAATAGGGCATCGTTGCCGTTGCCACCAATTAGGGTGTCATCGCCGCCAAGGGCGTTGATTACATCGTCGCCTTCATCGCCAAATAGTTGGTTGTTTTGGTTGTCGCCTTCAATAAGGTCATTGTGCAAAGAGCCTGAAACATTTTCGATGTTTGTAAGCGTGTCACCAGCTGCATCTCCAGCAAAACCAGTACCAAGATTTAGGCTTACATTAATGGCTTCATCTGAACTTGTGTAAAGGGCAGTATCTATGCCGTCTTCACCATTTAAGATGTCTGCATCTTGGCCACCTGATAATAAATCATCACCAGCGCCGCCATTTAAGGTGTCGATACCAGCTTCACCAAATAGGTGGTCTGCATTTGATGAACCTAAAAGCAAATCATCAAATTGCGATCCTATTGCGCCTTCAAGTTCAAAATATGTATCACCCTCAGCATGGCCAAAACTACCAGTGCCTGCTTCAAGATTTACTTCAACAGCAGTTTGAGAATTTGTATAGTCTGCAAGATCAATACCTTGACCACCATGAATTGTATCTGCGCCAAGGCCGCCATCAATTCTATCATCGCCGCTCATGCCAAAAATAATTTCATCCGCGTCAGTTGCTTCAAAATCATCTTCGCTAGAAGTGCCAAACAATACATTTGAATTATCACTCTGATTGCTTTGGTTGTTTAGCGCATCTTCTAAGGCTTGCTCTAATTCGCTAATGCGCTTATTATGCGCTTCTAGTTCGCTAAGCGCAGAGTTTAGCCGATCATTGCTGGCTTCAATGAGTTGATTTAAAGCGGCAATAGCAGCGTCAGCTTCTGCGCTTTCAAGTGCATTGCTCTCAATTAGCGCTTCTATTGCTTCTTTGTTTTCTTCAATCAACGCTGCGTTTTGTTGCGTTAGTGCAAGTATTTCAGATTCTAGCTCTTGGCTAAGTGCATTCATTGCACTTGTAAGATCTGTAAGCTCAGTATTGTAGTTTTGCAGCGCTTCGTTGAATTCGGTTTTTAAGTTCGAAATTTCTTCTTGCAAATCAGCATGTTCTTGAGCGTTTTCTTGCTCTAATGTAGCAAGTTCAGCTTGTAATGCGCTAAGTGCATCTGCGTGCTCGCTGGTTAAAGCTTCAATCGCGCTTTGGTGGTTGGCTTCATTTTCTTGCATTGCTGCAATAAGTTCAGCGTGTTCTTTTGCGTTTTCAACCTCTAGCGCATCGATTTGGGCTTGTAGAGCGCTCAGTGCATCTTCATGTGCTGTATTTAATGCCTCTAATGCACTTTGGTGATTTTCTTCATTGCTTTCAATGATAGCAATTAGATTTGCGTGTTCTTGTGCATTTTGCTGCTCTAAAGCTTCGATTTGATCTAGCAATGTACTTAGTGCATCTTCGTGCTGTAAGGCTAAAGCATCAATAGCGCTTTGGTAATTCGCTTCGTTTTCTTGTATTGCAGATAAAAGGTCCTCAATGCGTGTTTCGTGCTGGTTGACCAAATTATTTGTAATGGACAAGTCTAGCTGAAGCTGCGCAATTGCCGCTTCATATTGTGCATTGTTATTCTGGCTATCGCCTGCACCTTCAACAATATTGTTGATTACTTTTAGAGAGCTTGAAACTGGTGAAAGGGCAGCTGTGTTTGTTGCAATCTCCATCTTGATTGCAGATTGAGCGCGATCTTGAATGTTGATGTGCGGTGTTTCAATGTTTGCAGCGCCATTTGCGCCAACCAATTGCTCAATATGCTGTGCAATATTTGTAACAGTGCTGCCTTGCGTATTGGTATCGATTTGAAATAGTGCGCTTAGCTCTAACTTTTCATTGCCTTCTTCTTGGCGAAGAGAAGCAGTTTGTAGTGCGTCTAGTTTTTCAAAGCTTGCAACATTAAATGAAGCTGCTTTTTTAAAGTTCGCAATTGCTTCTAATAAAGCAATGTTTTGATCTTGCTGATCGACTTGTTCGCAAATTTCATTCTCTTGCGCATCAAGGCCAAGCTTCATCTCTTTAATAGTGGCGGCAGATGTGTTGTCTTCTTTCGCCTGACTTTTTAAAGAGGTTGCCAATAGGGCAGACACAGCAGTGATTAAGCCGCCAGCTTTTGAAAGCTTAGTTTTTTTTGCTGATTTATTATCTCTTAGATGAGTGGGCAAAATTTGCCCGTGTTGAGCCTTGCTCAATACGCTATACATTTTTTTCAAAGCTGTTCCCCAACAGTATTAACTGAAAATTAACGTATAGATTTTGTTAAGACTTGGGAATCCAAAAGTTAAAACTTTATTAAAATTGTATATCTTATGGTTAATGAAATATTAATAGAACTATATATTTAGTTAATAGTTAGTATTATTTGCCTTATTTGTAATTAAACATAGTTAATGGCCTTTTTTATTTCTATTTATAAATAAAAAAGACCACCCTTTGTTATGAGGGCAGCCTTTATATAGTTTTGTATATTTGTAGTTTTTCTAATTTTGCAAAGTGTTTTTATTTAAAGACTCTGTCAAAAATCGTATCTACATGCTTGGTGTGATAACCAAGATCAAATTTCTCTCTAATTTCTTCTTCGCTCAGTGCATTTGTCACTTCTTCGTCGGCTAAAAGCTCGGTTAAGAAGTCTGCGCCTTCTTCCCATACTTTCATCGCATTACGCTGAACTAAGCGGTAGCTGTCTTCGCGGCTACAGCCAGCTTGGGTGAGGGCAAGAAGAACACGCTGTGAGAAAACAAGACCTGGGAACTTGTTCATATTTGCTATCATGTTCTTTGGGTAAACAACCAATTTGTCGATAACGCCCGTCAAACGCGCCAATGCAAAATCAAGTGTGATTGTTGCGTCTGGGCCAATCATGCGCTCAACTGAAGAATGCGATATGTCGCGTTCGTGCCATAGGGCCACATTTTCCATTGCAGGAATGCTGGTCATGCGCACAATGCGTGCAAGGCCAGTAAGATTTTCGGTTAGCACTGGGTTGCGCTTATGCGGCATTGCAGAAGAGCCTTTTTGACCTGGTGAGAAAAACTCTTCAACTTCTAGAACTTCTGTTCTTTGAAGGTGACGAATTTCTGTGGCGATGCGCTCAACAGATGAAGCGATAACACCAAGTGTTGCAAAATACATTGCGTGGCGATCACGTGGTATCACTTGTGTTGAAATTGGCTCTACCGCCAGTTTCATTTTCTTTGCAACGTGCTGTTCAATACGTGGATCAATATTTGCAAATGTACCCACAGCACCAGAAATTGCGCATGTTGCAATTTCTTCACGTGCATTGATTAGGCGTTTTTTACAACGATCCATTTCTGCATAGGCTTGTGCTAGTTTTAGGCCAAAGGTTGTTGGCTCTGCGTGAATGCCGTGCGAGCGGCCAATGGTGATTGTTTTTTTGTGTTGCTTAGCGCGCTTCTTAATTGCCTTTAGCAATAGGTCCATATCTTTAAGCAAGATGTCAGTGGCTTTTACAAGTTGCACATTAAAGCAAGTATCAAGCACATCTGATGAGGTCATGCCTTGGTGCACAAAGCGCGCATCTGGGCCAACAATTTCTGCTAGGTGCGTTAAGAACGCAATCACATCGTGTTTCGTTACAGCTTCAATTTCATCAATACGCGCTACATCAAAGTCTATATCGCCAGCTTTATCCCAAATGGTTTTTGCGGCACTTTTGGGAATGACTTTTAGCTTTGCTAGCGCGTCGCAAGCATGAGCTTCAATTTCGAACCAGATTTTGAATTTGGATTGCGGTTCCCAGACGGCAACCATATCTGGGCGGGAGTAGCGCGGTACCATGAGTTTTTCCTTATTTGAGGCTAATGAGATTGTGTTAAGCGCTGGCTAACATTGTAGGGGGCACAACTCAACCATCTACACAATATGAGTGATAGTTTCCCACCATTGGTTTGCTGCACGGGCGCTGCCGCTAAGCTCTTTAGTCGCTTTATACGTTGCTTTACTTGTTGTTTTATTGCGGCTGTATTGGCGCGGTAATGGCTAAGTAGCGTCCATCTGGCCCTTCAAAGCCAAAGCTTTCGATAAGAAGTAAAACAGCAAATTTTGGCGTGTCGTTAGCTGGGTAATAGGTAATTATATCTGCAAATTTATAATTAAGCGGGCAGTTACGGCTTTTTGGGATTTTTGGCCCGTCAATATGCAGAGCTACTTTTTGGTTATCTATGATTTGATAGAGGTTGAAGCCCTTGATGTTGGTAATGCCTGAGCAATGGTTGGTTGGCGCATTAGCTTGATGTACGTCTTTTATTTCTAATTCAAACTCAATCGTTTGATCTGAACTTGGGACAAAGTGGCGAGGGTGGGCTTTGAAGCTAAGTGGTTTTTCTGCAATCTCTGTATGACGGTTTGTAGCAGCAATAAAGCCAGTTTGGGTTATTGCGCCTAACTTGTTTGCAGCAAGTTGGCGTGCTTGATTTCGTGCTTTGGCAATGCTGGCTTTTGCATTTATTGAATCTTCTTCGATGAATGCGCGCCAAGGTGAGCCGCCAGTCCAGCTATCGTTTTGAGTGTTGATTAAATAGATGTTTGCATAGGCAAAGCCAGAACCGTCTTGAATGCCATATTCTTCTAATGCAAATAAGTTTCCATCATTCGAAAAGCCAATAATGTTGCGCGTGGCATAGTCGCCTGCAAATGTGTTCAAACAAGAGACTGCTAACAATAGAAGGGTAAGAAAAGAAAAGTTGATAAAACGAGCAGGCAAAGTTGAAATAGCATTTTTAACTTGTGGCTTCATTTTTCAAATCTTTCTTTGTTTATAGCTCTCACGCTTGTTCGCCATTTGCGCTAAGTCATTTAAGCTTTGCCATGTACGCTCTGCCATGTTGGTGCGGCGTCATCTTTATATTCTTTTGCCTCATAAACTGCTCTTGCTATCGCCCTAGACATTGTGCTGGAAGCATGCGCGCAAAGTTCTATCCACTCATTAGTGTCTTTAGGGGCAGGCTTATCGCAGGTGCTAAGCCCAAACACCAAATCTCCATCCATTGGCGTATGCACTGGCCATAGGGCACGCGCAAACCCATCATGCGCTGACATAGACAAGCGCTTTGCTTCTGCTTTTGTAAGGGTTGCATCTGTTGCAATTATGGCAATGGTTGTATTGGTGCCAGCACTTTGTGGGGTATTTCTGTTTTGAAATTTTGTGACTACTTTATTAGCATCTTTTGGCATTGTCTTTGGAAAGCCAAGGCCACCAAATTCGTTTTCTAACTCAAATGGGCTTGCCCAAAAGTTTGCACCATTTGCAATGTTAGCACTGCCCAGCGCATTGACTACAACAAGTGCGCCAATGGTTGTGCCATTGCTTAATACGCAAGAGGCAGAACCAAGCCCACCTTTTAGATTTGCGGTGAGTGCGCCAAAGCCAGCGCCTTGGCTACCAATTTCAAACTTTTGGTTTTTGTTTTTTGCCGCTTGCTGGGCTGCATCAAACCCTAAATCGCGATAGGGCGCATATTTGCCCCAGTCTTTATTGCCGCCATTAATGAGATCAAAAATAATGGCTGCAGGTACGATGGGCACAACCTGATCGCCAATTTCAAACCCTATTTTCTTTTCTCGCAAAAAAGCTTGAACGCCAGAGGCGGCATCTAGCCCAAATGATGAACCACCTGACAATGTAATGGCATTGACCTCTTGAACGGTATTTTCAACTTTTAAAAGATCAGTTTCTTTGGTGCCGGGCGCGCCGCCACTAATATGATAAGAACAGATGCTGGGGCTTTTAGTGAGCAGAACCGTTGTGCCAGACTTCAAATCTTCATCATGCGCATTGCCAACACTTATGCCTATAATGTCTGTAATTAAGTTATGTTTTCCAGGCTTTATAACTTGCATAAGGGGCTCTTTAATTTAGTTTTAAAAACGCATTGTCTTGCCATTGGTATAGCGCATAAGGGGAGAGTGTGTTTTCGCCATTTTCAGAAAATTTAACATCGCCCAAAATGGTGCTAAAGTTTTGCGAATTAAGTGCGTTTTTAATTTCGCTTACATTGCCAGAACTAGCAGCTTTTAAACTAAGCTGCATGGCGGCAAAGCCTCTAAAGATATAATCTTCTGGTGTTATGTTTCTTGTGCTTAGCGTCGTTGTAAGCTCTTTAAGTGCGGCATTTGCATTCATCTCTTCTTCTTTGATCAATGTACTGTCGCGCCTTAAAACGGCTAGAAGACCATTTGGTGGTCGGTTTTCTTCATTTAAGTAGGGGAGCACAGAAAGCGAATTTGTTCCTACAACTTGTAATGGAATGTTGAGTTGCTGTGCGTTTTGGGCAATGAGGGCAATGTCTTCTGCTCCGCCGCCTACAAACACGTTTTTAACGCCAGCTCTGGCGAGCCTTCGCACTAAGCGTGCTTGTGTCGATTGTGTGGGTCTAAAAGTATCTACAAAATGCGCGCTTAAATTTTGATCTTCCATTTTTGCTTTAAAAATATCAGATAGTGTGCGCCCCAAAACCGTGCCATCATCGACGATAGCATAAGGTTCATTTGACCATTTATGTGATAAAATTTGAGCTGCAATTTCAGCTTCTTCTTTGTCGCTTGGTGATAAGCGCCATAATTGCCATTCTTGTCTGGTGCGGTCTTTTGTTAGTCTTTCAGATTGTGCGCCTGCAATAAGTATGGGCGTGTTTGAAACACGTAGAATGTTGGCAGCAATGTAGCTTGTTTCATTACACAAATAGCCCGTTACAATATGCGGTTGACGCTCTGCTAAATCTGTAGCTGCTAATTCACCCAAGCTTTCATCGCAGCCATCATCTACTACAAATAGATCTACCTTATGCGCTGTTTGCAATTGTACGGCTAATTGAGCGCCAATTAAAAACTGTTCGCCAAAGTTCTTTCTGTCTCCAGATAAGGGCAGGGATAGACCAATTTTCAAATCAGTAGCAAACGCATGGCTTAGTGATAGGCTGAGCGTTAAAAGTGAGAAAACAATAATTTTATAAAAATTGCGCAATGAAGATATCCGGTTCTGTGCGTTTGCTGATAGATTTGTAAGGTAAATTAAAACAAGCCAAGTCCTTTTAAACTGGCATGTCCTTCTCTGCCAACAATAATATGATCATGCACTATTACGCCAAGTGGCATTAAGACGTCTACAATGGTTTTGGTCATTTCTATATCTGCTCGCGATGGAGTTGGATCACCAGAGGGGTGATTATGAACAAGAACAATGGCTGTTGCTGAAAGTTCTAAAGCGCGTTTTGCAACTTCTCTTGGATAAACAGGCGTATGATCTATTGTGCCTGTTTGTTGTACTTCGTCTTTTATGAGGCGGTTCTTTTTATCCAAAAATAAAATTCTGAACTTTTCTTTATCTTCAAAGCCCATTGCAGTTCTGCAATATTCAATCACTTGTGACCAAGAGCTTAAAAGCGGTTTGGATTGGATTGAACCTTTTACGAGCGATTGGCTGGCTGCATAGGTGAGTTTTAGATCGAGGGCTGCGGCTTCGCCAATGCCTTTCACTTCCATGAGGCGCAAAATGGGTGCTGCTAAAACTTCTGCTATAGAACCAAATTCTTCTATTAGTGCTTTTGCAGTTGGTTTTGTGTCTTTTCGTTGGAATGTTCTAAACAACAACATTTCAAGCAATTCATAGTCGGCTAGTGCATCTGCACCAGATTCTTTGAATTTTGTGCGTAGCCTGTCACGATGGCCATGAAAGTGCGGCTTTGTTGAAAGTTCTTTTTGCGGCTTTTCACTTAAACCAGATTTTTTGTGTCCCATAATTCCCCCTATAGGAACTTTTCACTCGTATTAAACGTATGGTGGCACAGTATACCCTGCTGGGGAAAGGGTAAAAATATCACATCCATCTTCGGTTACACCAACTGAATGTTCAAATTGTGCCGTTAAAGAACGATCGCGTGTTACGGCGGTCCATCCATCGCTTAGCACTTTAACGCCGGGGCGGCCTAAATTTATCATAGGCTCGATTGTAAAAATCATACCTTTTTTAAGTTCAATGCCTTCGCCCTTGCGGCCATAATGCAAAATATTAGGCGCATCGTGGAATAGTTTGCCAAGTCCGTGTCCACAAAAATCACGTACAACTGAGCAACGCTCACTCTCTGCATATTCTTGAATAGCCGCGCCAATATCGCCTGTCGTGTTGCCAGGCTTTACGGCAGCTATGCCGCGCATCATGCTTTCATAGGTAATGTTGATGAGACGCTCAGATGCGCGCTTAATATTGCCCACTGGGTACATACGGCTAGAATCGCCATGCCAACCATCTAAAATGTAGGTCACATCGATGTTTACAATATCGCCTTCACGAAGAGGCTTTTCATTTGGAATGCCATGGCAAACAACATGATTGATAGAAGTGCAACATGATTTTGTATAGCCGCGATAATTTAACGTAGCGGGGTAGGCGTTATGATCCATGCCATATTCAAAGACAAAGTCATCAATTTGCTGTGTGGTGATGCCAGGCACTACCATTTTTGACAATTCATCTAAGCAATTAGCCGTCAATTGGCTAGCACGACGCATTTGCTCAAAAGCTTGCGCATCATGTAGTTTAATTGAACCCGTATTGCGTTCTGGTGCTTTGGTGGCAACTATATAGTTTTGCATGCTGCTTTATTACTTCTTAGATAAGATTTTTCAATAGAATATGGCGTTATCGATCTAATTTTTTCCGTTTTTAAGTGTTTTTAAAGCGTCAAAAAAAGTTGGGGGTGATTATGGTAGGTGCTGGTTGGTGCTTTTAGTTAAGCTGAAAATTGTTTAAAAGTTGAAACGATTTTTTGTGCCGATTGATTCATTAAGCAATCTAGTAAAAAATAAATGCGATAAGAATTATTGAGAGGGCACAGTTTGTGCAAAATATAAAAGACTTTTTTGGCTTTCGTCTCATTGCTTTTAGCATTTGTGTTTTGATTGTGTTTGGTACTTTTTTTCGCCAAGAGATCTATGCGTTCTTCTTTTTGCCTGAAGGTATTTCGATTGCAAATAGCGAAATTTGCGTGATGAATGAAAGCGATAAAGAACCAATTATCAAGGTTGCAACAGATCATGGTGCAACAATTACTTCTTTAATTTTCACAGGTGAAAAAATTTGTGTACCTTCGCCCATGGATGCCCCAAGTGGTGTTGTGATTGTGAGCGCACAAGAAGATGTGCCACCATTTTGTGAAAAGAAAATTGAAGATGAATATAAGATCATCCTAAAAGCATTTAACGATGATGGCACTTGTGAATGGGGTGCTCGCTAAATGTGGAAAATAGGTTTTGGCGCCGAACGTCTTGGGCTGATCGCGCTTAGGTTTCCGGTTGTATTTTCAATCTTGCTCATTTTGCTGTCGGGCTTTTGTGCGAGCTATGCGCTTGGGCTTAAGTTTAACGGTAATGTGTTGGCTGTTTTACCAGAGCGCTCGCAAACCTTAGATGGTTATTTTTCCCTGCAAAAGAAGTTTCGAAACTTTTCGCGTGATGTAACAATTTTAGTTGAGGCTGATAATCTTGATACTGTTGAGGGTATTGAGATGTTGCGCAACACCCAGTTAGAAGTTTCGCTGGTGGAAGGCGTTGCCAATGTTACTTCAATTTTATCAGTTCCAGATTTTGACCCAGAAACTGGCGAGTTTATAGATTGGGTGCCACTTGATTTTGAAGACGATCAACATGTGAGCACATTGCTCTCTAGCGTTATAAAGAAATATCCTCAAGCTGGCTCTTTATATAATGTAGAAAAAAAGGTTGCTGTAATTATTGCGGCGCTAGATGTGAGTATTCAAGATAATGATGTGAACAGCATCAGCGCCTTTAACGAACTTAAGCAAACAGCACTTGGCTCAGTGCCAGATGGGGTTAAAGTTAGTTTTACAGGGCTAACGCCAATTGGTGCTTCTGTTAAATCTGCTTTGGTAAGCGATCAGGTAAAGCTCACTGTCTTTGGTGTCATTCTTGGTTCTTTGATTGCATTTTTAGTCTTTAAGAATTTTCTTGCAGCTTTCATATGCGCAGTTCCACCGGTTTTAACGGCGCTTTGGTCTATTGGCATGTTTTCTATTTTAGAAATTCAGGTCACGTTTTTAACAACCATTTTGCCAATCTTGGCACTTATCTTGGCTTTTGCAGATGGCATATTTATGTATTTTTATTGGCAAAGCGCCAATGCTGAGAATGAAAATATGCTTGAGAATTTAAAGGCAAGCATAAAGCGTGTTGGGCCTGCATGTGCACTGACCTCTATTACGACAGCTTTTGCATTCATTTCTTTTTATTATGTGGGCAGCAAAGTGCTAGACGAATTTGCCTTTATGGGTGCATTGGTTGTGGGCTTGGCATTTATCTCTGTTATTGTTGCAATGCCGCTTTTACTGCATTGGCTGATAAAGTTTGGCCTAACCAGAAGAGGCAGTGTTAAAAAACCAAGTTTTCAAAACTTTGGCCGTTCGTGGCGTAAGGTTTCGCTTGCTCGCCCAAAGCTCATTTCGTTTATTGGCGTGCTGCTTGTTGGTGGGCTTGCATCTGTACATACGCTCATCAAGCCAGAATATATCGTGACTGATTTTGTGCCAAAGCAAGATCAGGTTTATTATGCTGAGCAACTTGCCAATGAAGTTATTGGTGGGCGCTCTTTGTTGTTGGTATCGGTGCCATTTTCAAAAGAGGGTGGTTTTGCTGTTAAAGAAAACAGAGACAGACTATCGCAAGTTGAAGCGATATTGGGTGAGCGTTTTGAACGTCAGCATATATTTTCTGCAAATCGTGTTTTAGAAAATTTGCAAACACCCACTGCCAAACAACGTGTTGGTGAATTGGTTGTAGATGCACCACCATCTGCGCGTACAGACTTTATATCTAAAGATAGTAATTTGGCGCTCATTTCTGTTCGCACGGCTTCTAATGCATCTGTCACAAAGGTTGGCGAGGATGTTGATTGGATTAATGGGGCATTGAGTAAATTGCCATTTGGGCAGTCTGTTGTTCTTACTGGTTTTCCTGTTTTGATGGCTGTTGAATTTACAGGTTTGATTGAGCACTTAAGATCAAGTCTTTTAATTGCCATTGTGCTTGGTATTTTAGCCATTGGATTTGCCACTAGATCTTGGTTCATTATGGTCGCGGCCATAACGCCTAATTTGCTGCCCATATTTGCAGTGCAATTTGTGTTGTATATGCAAGGAGGCACCTTAAACCTAGCGCAAGTTATTTCGCTGGTGATTGCCTTTGGTATCGCTATCGATAATGCAGTGCATTTGATTAATATCTATCATGCTCAAATATCCATGGGCAAAGATATAAAGCATGCGCTCTCTACCGCCTTAGAAGAAGTGGGGCCAGCGCTTGCGGCGGGTTCTGTTATTATTTGTGCGAGTGTCTTGGTTACGCAATTATCTGTCTTGCCTGTAGCACCTGCAATGGGGCAACTAACAATTGTTACTTTAATTGTTGCGCTTATTTCTAATATTATTTTATTGCCTGCCAATATTTTGACACTTGAATATATTATTCAGCGATGGTCTAAGGCGAAAGCTAATGACTAATTCATTGTTTAATTTTTAAGAAGGTTCTGATTTTGGGGCGTTTACTTACATTATCGTTATTTCTCAGCTTATTTGCAGCAAATGCTGCTTTTGCGAATGAAACTGAGACTTTTTTGAAAGAATTAGCAGGCAAATATTCTGGCAGAGGTACAGCGAAGCTCGTTGGCGATAAGTCAGATAAGGTTATTTGTAAGATAGAAAACAGTTTTGATTCGGCAAAACACGCTTTATCGCTTGCTGGCAATTGCGCTTCTGTTAAGGGCAAAGCATCTGTGAATGGCAAAGTTATCAATAAGGGCGGGAAAATTTCTGGTGTTTTGGTTAGAGCAAAAAACACCAAAGTGACCAAAAGCCATGGCGAATATAAGAATGGCAGTTTGACACTTTTTACAACCACGGTTGATGAAAAGAACGGCTCAATTTCTAAAGTTAGACAAAAAATCACCAAAACGAGCAATGGTATCAACACAGTTTTTCATCGTTTTGATAATAAACAAGGTGCTTATTTAAAAGTTGGCGAGTTGAAGCTTAAGCGCCTTTAAACAGCATTTAAACAGCATTTAAACCAATGGCATTTGCTGGGTGCACGTTTTTGTTCACGGGCCATTGCATAAAAGTGCGCTCATGCGGTGCTTCTTCTGGGGGTACATAGAGGTTTGTTTTAGACTTTTCGTTTGCAAAAGCGGGTGCAAAATGATCAAGGACCATCAAGCTAGCTCCCATTGTAAATGTTTTTGTAAAATCTCTACGGTTCAAAATACACTCAGCTTAAAATTGGCCTAAAAACTGGCATTCTCATTAATTTTAAAATTGGTACTGCTGGTCTTAATTATAAACAACTCTTTGTGAAGTTCATATTAAATGTTCAAAAAGTAGCGTTTTTGCCTCTTTTTTGGTCTCTTTTAAAGAATTGATTGAAAGTTTTGCTTGCTTATTAGGTTAAATAATAGCATGGGTATCTTGTTCGGGCATTTTTGCGAACATGAAGACGACTGGAAAGCCAAAGTACAATACCAGTTGTGGTCACTTAAATGTAAATGTAGCTTAGCTGCATCCATTTAACCCACATCTGTAAATATGCGTCCCAAGCACGCAATAAAAAGTTTGGGTGAATTTGAAATAGACTATTATTTTCTTTCCAAATCACAGGTATGCCTTTCTTCGACATTCACAAACGCCTGTTGGTCGATTGCGACCTAATTTGCTACATTTAATTTTAATGTGGCGTTGTATCGAAAAAGGAAAGACTAATGATTGGTACTGTAAAATTCTTCAATATGGATAAAGGCTTTGGCTTCATCACACCTGATGATGGCGGCAAAGACGTATTCGTTCACATTTCTGCTGTTCAAGCTTCTGGCATGGACGGACTAACAGAAAACCAAAAAGTGAACTTCGAAACTGAAGAAGATATGCGCGGCAAAGGCCCTAAGGCTGTTAATCTGTCAGCTGCTTAATCGCACTAAATCACT
>JBGCEA010000091.1:0-4869 GCA_045105915.1 Nitratireductor sp. | reverse complement strand
GTGCACCCACTTGTGCAAAAGGCACGCGAAGAATTTATTGAGGAACATAAAGCCAAAAAAACACCAATGGTGTTGTTAGACATTCCTCTATTATTTGAAACTGGTTTAGACAAACATTGCGATGTTATTGTAGTCGTAAGTACCAACGAAGAGATACAAAAAGAACGCGTACTTGCTCGCCCCAATATGAGCGAAGAGAAGTTTCAAAAAATACTGGATAAACAATTACCAGATGAACAAAAACGCGAAAAAGCTGATTATATAATCGATACTTCCAACTCTCTACAAGATGCGAAGAAACAAGTATTGAACATCATTAAAAAATTAACAGACAAAGTGAAAAGCTAAGTAGATGAGAGAAATTATTTTCGATACAGAAACAACAGGCTTTAGACCAGAAGATGGCGAGCGCATTGTTGAAATTGGCGCGGTTGAAATGGTCAATCGAACCCTTACTGGCAAAACCTTTCACGAATATCTAAATCCCGAAGGGCGCCAAGTAAATCCGGGCGCGCTAGAAGTGCACGGCCTAACTGACGAGTTTTTGGCAAAGCAAAAAACATTCTCTTCAATAGCAGATGAGTTTTTAGAATTTATCGATGGCGCGCATCTTGTGGCCCACAATGCAAAATTTGATATGAATTTTGTAAATCATGAGCTTGGCAAATTAGGTAAGCCAGCCATAAATGATGATCTAGTAATCGACACACTTCAAATTGCTAGAAAAAAACATCCAATGGCGCAAAACTCATTGGATAGACTTTGCGATAGATATAAAATTGATAATTCAGCCAGAACCAAACACGGCGCTTTATTAGATTCTGAATTATTGGCCGAAGTTTATATAGAGCTTTTGGGAGGTAGACAGTCTAGCTTAGAACTTGAAAGCCTAACAGCTGATACGGGCGATGATAAATCGACCAATCATGCCGATACAAGTTCAAAGCCCAAAAGACCAACGCCTCTTAAAGCTAAAATTAGCGAAGAAGAGTTGAAAAGCCATAATGAATTTGTGGAGAGTTTGGGAGAGAAGGCGATTTGGAAACAACATTCAAGTTGAACATCTGATCCCAAATCGCATATTTTGTAAGCGACTAGTTTTTAGCTTTTGCTTCTTCAGCTGCAGCAGCTTCAGCCATACGCTGTTGATACAATCTAGCAAAATCTACTGGATCAATCATTAGCGGCGGGAAGCCACCATTGCGTGTTGCATCAGAAACAATCTGACGAGCAAATGGGAACAATAGACGCGGGCATTCGATCAAAATCGCTGCTGACATTGCTTCAGGCGGAACATTAACAATGCGGAAAATACCAGCATAAGTTAGATCCACATTAAACAGCATGTCTTTACCAGAACCAGCTTTTGCTTCCATTTTCAAGATAACTTCAAAATCTGTTTCTGAAAGTGGGTTCGCATTAACATTAATGTTAATGTTGATCTCAGGCTGTGTTTCTTTTGGTAGTAAAGAATTTGGTGAGTTTGGATTCTCAAAAGACAAATCTTTAATATATTGAGTAACAATGCTCAGCTGAGGCACTTGATCTGGATTTGGAGCTTCTGCATTTTTTGCAGCAGCTTTAGTAGGTTTTTTTGCAGTCGTTTTCTTTGCAGCAGGCTTCTTTGCCATGATAAATTCCGCTTCTTTTGTTTATCTAAAAGTTCTAAATCAGTGATAGTGAATATTTCTAAATGAAACCTTATCACAACTCAAAATCAATGGTCTTGGCTATCACGTCATATAAGTTGAAACAAGTATAGCTTCAAATCTTAGCATTATTTCCTATTTATCTTCAATTTTAGGCGTTTTGGCGTTTTTTCCATTCGTGCTCTCATTTCCCCATGGCGAATCTGCATTTGGAATATCACTAAACTCATCAGGATCTAAATCTACAATATCATCAGATTTAGTTTGCCCAAATCCGCTTTTACCAAAACCACCATTAAATGGATCGTTTCCAAAACCCATGCCTGCGCTACCAGCACCAATGTTTGAGAACTTAATTTTTGACGAAATAAACGACCAAATTACATTTCTAACGCCAGGCACAAATAGCAAAAAGCCAATACTGTCGGTTACAAAGCCAGGAGTTAATAATAAAACCCCCGCTACCAATATCATAGCGCCATGCAGCAATTCTTTGCCTGGAACCTTGCCAGCGGCCGATTCTGCCTGAAATTTTGTTAAAACCTGAAAGCCCTGCCAGCGTAATAAAATTGAGCCAATCACAGCGGTTAGCAAAATCATACCGATTGTCGCCAAAATACCAATTTGCCCACCAACCATAATAAATACACCAATTTCGAGCGCTGGTATGATCAATAATAGAAAGGGTATGAGTGAAAATGGCATTAAATCGTCCAAGAATCTAAAAATTTAAATGATTACATTAGCATATGCTACAATATCTATATAAGAAGTGTTTTGATAATGTCATCATCAATGTTTGAATCTTTTCTTTAAACGCTTATATAAATAATGACTCAAATTAGCTTGGTTTTATAAATGTCAGAACTTTTCGATACAAACACCCTCATTACACTTGCTGTAGCAATTTTCGTTTTAATGAAGTTGCGCTCTGTTCTTGGTCAAAGAACTGGATATGAACATCCAGTTGATCGTGATGAATTAGAACGCCAACGTCAAAAAAATGTACAAGAACGCCAAGCTCAAGAAGCAATAGAGGCATCGCCCGAGCAAGATAATGTCGTTTCTATTAAAGATGGCAAGAAAACCAAAGCCGATCCAAAACGTGCAAAAGAAGCAGCGGATCCTGTGATCGAAGCAATTAATGCTTATGCAAAACCAAATACAAAATTGAACAAGGGTCTAAAATCAGTAGCGCAAGTTTCTAGCGGTTTTGAACCAAAGAATTTTCTTGAAGGCGCGCGTATGGCCTATGAGATGATTGTTACCTCTTTTGCAGATGGCGACAAAAAAGCACTAAAAGGCTTACTTTCTAAAGAAGTATATGAAGGCTTTTCTTCTGCGATCACTGAGCGCGAAAAAGCTGGCGAAAAAATGAACTTCAGCTTCATTGGTATTGAAAAATCAAACATCAAATCTGCAAATGTCGCAGACAATGATGCGCTGGTAACAGTGCAGTTTATTTCGCAAATCGTTTCTGCAACGTTAGACAAAAGCGATGAAGTTATCGAAGGCGATTTAGAGCAAGTGGCTGAGGTAAATGACATTTGGACATTTGCAAGAGACACACGCTCTAAAAATCCAAATTGGAAATTGGTAGCTACCGAATCTGATTCTTAAAATATAACGGGTCACTTATTATGTCTTCAAAGGTGGCTCAAAAATATGCCATTCTGCAACCCCTAACCTTTGATGAAATTAAAGGTTGGGATGAAGACAATCATTTAGAGGCTTTGCATGCCCTAAAGTGGAGCGCAAAACGCACCACAAAAAAACCCTACAAAACAAAAGAACTTGGCATTGATGGCGCTCAATTAACAAAGACGCTTGAAAAGTTGTTAGAAGAAGACTGCCCATATTTTGAAAATCAAAAGTGCGCAAAGACCTTCTTCGAAGACAATTTCACACCCCATCTTATTACGTCGCCAGATGCCACAAATATTAAAGATGAAAATGCGTATCATGGTTTTGTAACTGCGTATTTTGAACCTGAAGTAGAAGCCTCTACGGTTCAAACAGAACGTTTTAAATTTCCAATCTTAAAGTGTCCAACCGATTTGGTTGCCATAACAGATGAAGAACGTCCAAGCACAATGGGCGAAGAGTTTTATTTTGCTAGAAAAACAACAACCCCAAATGGTGTTGAATTTTCTACCTTTCCCAATCGCCACGCCATCGAAAACGGTGCACTTGAAGGCCAAGATTTAGAAATATTTTGGTTTGAAAGCAAAGTAGATATTTTCTTCATTCATATTCAAGGTTCTGCGCGTTTGCGTTTGGTAGATTGTGAGCAAGCTGGTCAAATTGCGCGCATTTCCTACGATGGCAAGTCAGGTCATGCCTTTACACCTATTGGCAGAATTTTGATTGAAAGAAACGAAATTGCACGTGAAGATATAACGATGCAATCTATTCGTGATTGGCTTTTTGCACACCCACATGATGCAGATGCATTGATGTACGAAAATGAATCATTCATCTTTTTTCAAATTGTTGAGCACCCTGCGCCCAATCAAAAAGAACTTGGACCAGTGGCTGCCGCTGGCGTGCCATTATCGCCACTTCGTAGCCTCGCGGTAGATCATAGATTACAAACATTTGGCGTTCCAATCTTCATTTCAACACAAACACCAATTGGCCAAGATGAACAAAATTTCCAAAAATTAATGGTGGCCCAAGATACAGGCTCAGCCATTGTGGGCGCCGCGCGCGGAGATATATTTATTGGTACGGGTAAACATGCAGAAGATATTGCTGGCGCCGTAAAGCACCCAGCGCATTTTATTGTTTTATTACCCAATGGCCAACTTTAAGTAGTTCGATTATGGGTCGCAAAAAGAAAAATTCAAAAAATGTCAATAAAGGCCCAACGCCCTTTAAGTCTTCTCGCGTTTTAGCGCCCGATGAAACCCACCTATGGCAACTTGTAAAACACACAATCGAACCGCGCGAAAAACCAACCAGTCTAGAAGAAGAGTTTTCTTCTCTTATGAAGGGCGGCAAAAAGAGCAGCCCAAGCACTGCGCCTGCAATTAGTACTCTAAAATCTACAACAGCCATTGAGCCAGAAAAAAATCATCGCTCATATGCAATGCCTTCTTATTCGCCGCCAGTGTCTACACCCAAACAAACAACGGCATTAAATTCACCCATCGATCGACCCACAATGCGCAAACTTGCTAAGGGTCGATTGAATATAGATTCTCGAATTGATTTGCAC
>JBGCEA010000090.1:0-5182 GCA_045105915.1 Nitratireductor sp. | reverse complement strand
GATGGATGAAGATGATGATTTTTTCAAACATCGCGCTGATAATGAAAATGATACTGAAGCTCAAAACGCTGGCAATAGTATCGCATCTTTGACATCTGCTGAACCTGTTGAGGTAGATTCTGATCTTGCTCAAAAGGTGATCGATGCGCTCGGCCCCTCACCTATAGAGGTAGATGATATTATTCGATTTACCAATGCTAGTACTGGGCAAATCCAACTCATTTTGATTGAGCTCGCCTTAGAAGGACGCATTGAACGGCATGGAGGCAATCGAGTGTCTTTAATCGGCTGATACTGCTTGGCTAATACTGCTAGTTTTATGCAGGTTGACTTAAACAGTACAATGATTTGACTTGTTATTGTGCATCTTTGCCCAGTTCTCCCGAAAAATCGTTTTGAGCTTGAACCGCATGTACTTCTAAAACTGCCATCTCGATTAAATAAGCAATCATCCCCTCATCCACCTCTAAAGACAGTTGGCGCAACTCTGTAAGAATTTGAGCGATGTAAGATAGTTTTTCTTTTTTTATTTTACGATCGGCAAGTTTGAGCGATCTTAAATATTCGTCTTGCTCAGCCTTCTCACGTTCCATATCAGAACGCTCATTCGCTTGAACAATCGCATCATCTAACGCGCTATCTAGAGTAAATCTGTTTTTTGTACTCATAGGAATTAACTCCACCATTTTGGTTTATGTAAAATTCCCGCCCTTTTAAGTTATACGCATTACCCACTCATTAAACGCAATTTATCTCTGTCCTAGAAAACAAACTATGTAAAAAACACAACACAAATGCCATAGTCTACCCCTAATACTGACACGTGTATTTGTTGTAATTTTAACAATCAATCAGGCAATAAATTGCCTTAAACTGAAAACAACTTATACAATTTTTAAATGATTGCAAACATATAATTTACAACCTAAAGATGTTTTTTACAGCTTATTTGCCTATTATACATTATAATGCTTGACGTGAGTGCAAAGCCACTCCAATTCAAGCACCCATAAAAGAATGCATATTCGTAACCTTAATCAAGATCAAAATTTGGATAGTTCATGAACGCCGTTGTCGTAGTTGAGTCACCCGCAAAAGCAAAAACCATCAATAAATATTTAGGAAGCGGCTTCACCGTTTTGGCCTCTTATGGCCATGTACGTGATTTGCCACCTAAAGACGGCTCTGTTTTACCAGATGAAGATTTTTCTATGTCATGGGCGGTTGATACTAAATCAAAGACCCGCATCAATGATATTGTTAAAGCGCTAAAAGACAGCGACAAACTGATTCTCGCGACCGACCCCGATAGAGAGGGTGAAGCAATTTCCTGGCACTTGCTACAAGCACTAACCGAGAAGAAAGCAATTAAAGACAAACCAGTTGAGCGTGTTGTGTTTAATGCGATTACCAAAAAGTCTGTTTTGGATGCTATGGCAAACCCGCGCGAAATTGATATTCCGCTGGTCGATGCTTATTTGGCGCGCCGTGCGCTCGATTATTTAGTGGGCTTTACCCTATCGCCTGTATTGTGGCGCAAATTACCAGGTGCGCGCTCTGCAGGGCGTGTGCAATCTGTTGCATTGCGCTTGATTTGCGATCGTGAAGCAGAAATTGAAGCGTTTATTCCCCAAGAATATTGGTCAATTACAGCAATGCTTAAAAACAATGCAGGCCAAGCCTTTGAGGCACGCATTGCAGAATTTAATGGAGAAAAGCTATCTCGTTTAGACATAAAAAACGAGGCGCAAGCAACAAGCATTAAAACAATGCTTGATAATGCAGCACTAAAAATTACACGCGTAGAAGCAAAACCTACAAAGCGTAATCCGCAAGCGCCGTTTACAACTTCTACACTACAACAAGATGCATCGCGCCGTTTAGGCTTTACTGCCTCTCGCACCATGCAAATTGCGCAGCGCCTATATGAGGGCATTGACATTGGCGGCGAGACAACAGGTCTTATTACTTATATGCGTACCGATGGTGTTACTATTGCACCAGAAGCCATTGCTCCAATAAGAGAGCAAATTGGCAAAAGCTTTAGCGACAAGCACGTTCCTGAAAAAGCGCGCGAATATACATCTAAAGCAAAGAACGCCCAAGAGGCGCACGAAGCGGTTCGCCCAACTGACATTGCTCGCTCGCCAAAAGAAATGGCAGCTTATTTAGATGATGAGCAAAAGAAACTATATGATCTAATTTGGAAGCGCACCATTGCTTCTCAAATGGCGTCTGCCGAAATTGAAAGAACAAGTGTTGATATTGTGGGCGAACAGGATGGCAATAAAGCTATGCTGCGCGCAACTGGTTCAGTTGTTCGTTTTGATGGCTTTTTAGCCGCTTATGAAGAAACTTCTAAAAATGGCGATGATAAAGACGACAAAAAAGAAGATGATGATAAGCGCTTACCAGCGCTTAGCGAAGGTGAAGGTGTTGATAAAGATGCGATTGACGCCAAACAGCACCACACTGAGCCACCACCACGCTATTCTGAAGCCTCTTTGATTAAGAAAATGGAAGAGCTGGGCATTGGTCGTCCATCAACTTATGCTTCAATTATCGCAACACTTCAAAACCGTGATTATGTGATTTTAGAAAAGAAACGCTTTACACCTGATTCAAAGGGCCGGGTTGTTACGAGCTTTTTAGAAAGCTTCTTCAACCAATATGTAGAATTTGATTTTACGGCTGACTTGGAAGAAAAACTGGATAAGATTTCAGCAAATGAGCTGAACTACAAATCAGTATTGCGTGAATTTTGGGATCAGTTTTCTGCAAGCGTTGACGAGATTAAAGACCTTCGTATTACCGAAGTGTTGGACAATCTAAATGTTGCTCTGGCGCCATTAGCGTTTCCACCAAAAGAAGACGGCACTGCGCCGCGCGCCTGCCCTAATTGTGACAATGGCGAACTTTCTTTGAAGGTTGGTAAATTTGGCGCATTTGTGGGCTGTTCAAATTATCCTGAATGTAACTTCACTCGCCAGCTTGGCTCTGGTGACAATGGCGAAGATGGCCTTGCAGATGGCCCTAAAGTGCTAGGCACTGATCCGGAAACCGAAGAAGAAGTAACGCTTCGCAAAGGTCGTTTTGGGCCTTATGTGCAGCGCGGTGAGGGTAAAGAATCAAAACGCACTGGCCTTCCAAAAGGTTGGAGCCCTAATGAGGTAGACTTTGAAAAGGCGCTAGAACTGCTAGCACTTCCGCGCGATGTAGGTGAACACCCTGAAAGCAAAAAAATGATTACAGCTGGCCTTGGTCGCTATGGTCCATTTGTTTTGCATGATGGCATGTATGCCAATATGGATTCGCCTGAAGAAGTATTTACCATTGGCCTCAACAGAGCCGTAACTTTGCTGGCTGAAAAAGCTGCAAAAGGTGGCGGGCGTAGAGGTGTAGCTTCTGCACTTAAAGCGCTTGGTGATCACCCAGATGGGGGCGCAGTAGCTGTAAAGAGCGGTCGCTTTGGTCCTTATGTCAATTGGGGCAAAATCAACGCAACGCTTCCAAAAGATAGCGATCCAGAAGCTATGACAATGGAACAAGCCATTGAGTTGATAAATAAGAAAATTGAAAAGACAGGCGCTAAGCCACCTGCGAAAAAGAAAGCGGCAGCTAAGAAAAAAGCTCCTGCAAAAAAGAAACCAGCCGCTAAAAAAGCGACTTCAAAAAAAACAGCCACCAAAAAGGCAGCACCAAAGAAAGCTACCAAAAAGGCTGAGGCAGCTGAATCTGAGAACCCTGCCCCAGATGGCGCTGACACATAAACAAACACAACTTTAAGGGCGTTATTAAAGCGCCCTTTTTGTTATGCATCACCAAGGCCGCCACTTATAGACACTTATGGATACGTGTATTGTAGATAAGTGTATTGCTGGTTTTGAAATATAATTGGTGCTTTAAATTTTATATCGAGAAAATGTATGTCCAAGACTAAAGCAGAAATAAAAAAACTTAAAAAAGCAAAGGCAGCGCGTCGCAATTCGCGCGGTGTGCCAACACGTGAAGAAATTTTAAAATTCATTGAAAGCAATCCAAGCCAAATTGGTAAGCGTGAGATTGGTCGTGCTTTCAACGTTAAAGGCTCTGCCAAAATTGATCTTAAAGCCGTTCTAAAAGAAATGGCACAAGAGGGCTTGCTTAAAAGACGCGGTAAAAAGGTAGACCTACCTGGTGCATTGCCCCCTGTTGCGCTTGTAGACATTATTACACGCGATCGCGATGGTGGTTTACTTGCAAGAAGCGCAGACACACCCACCAAAGCAAAGAACCCGCCAACCATAGCAATTGCTTCTAGCAAAGGGCCTAAGGGCGTTGTGGCTGGTGTTGGCAGCCGTGTACTTGCTCGCCTTACTAAAAATGTGGGTGAAGGCGCAGACTATAATGGTAAGATTGTTAAGATCGTTGAAAAGCACGCCAACACAATATTGGGTATTTTGCGCCTAGACGCAAATGAGCCACGCATTGTGCCAATTGTAAAAAGACAAGACGAAATCATTGTACCGGTTGATAAACTAAACGGCGCGCAAGCGGGTGACTTAGTTGAGATTGAACCCATTAATTCATTTAAGCGCCATGGCCTAAAGCATGGCAAGGTTGCTCGTATCATAGGTTCTGGCACAAGCGAAAAAGCCATATCGATGATCTCGATTTATGCGCATGAAATTCCGCATATTTTTCCTGATGAAACATTGAGCGAAGCGCAAGCAGTAGAGCCTATTGACCCTAAAAAAATGCCGCATGAAGATTGGCGCGATGTACCACTCATTACGATTGATCCCATGGATGCAAAAGACCATGATGATGCGATTTATGCGATAGAAGACCCTGAAAATGAAGGTGGCTTTATTTGCAGCGTCGCTATTGCAGATGTGAGTTGGTATGTTCGAACGCAAAAGCCAATGGATAATGAAGCCCTGATACGCGGTAATTCTGTTTATTTTCCAGATCGCGTTGTGCCTATGTTGCCAGAGCGCATTTCTAATGATTTGTGTTCATTGCGCGAATTAGAAGATCGCCCTGCACTATGCGTTAAGATGTGGTTTAATAAAGAAGGCAAAAAAACAAAGCACACCTTTCATAGAGCGCTTGTTAAAAGCCATGCAAAACTTGCTTATGAAGAAGCGCAAAATGCCATTGATGGTAATCCAAATGAAAAAGCCAAGCCGCATTTAGAGCC
>JBGCEA010000089.1:0-3463 GCA_045105915.1 Nitratireductor sp. | reverse complement strand
ATGAATGCATTGCGCTTTGGCGAACCAAACCACCCAAAAACAAAACACTTGGTTTCTGGCGTTGTGGCTGGTGTTGGCGGCTACGGCAATTCGTTTGGTGTTCCAACAGTTGGCGGCGAAGTAGAGTTTCATGAGCGCTACAATGGCAACAATCTTGTAAATGCATTTGCAGCTGGCATTGCAAAAACAGATCGCATCTTCTTATCAGAAGCAAAAGGCGTTGGCCTTCCGGTTGTGTATCTGGGTGCAAAAACAGGACGCGATGGTGTTGGCGGTGCAACAATGGCATCTGCTGAATTTGATGACAGCATTGAAGAAAAACGCCCAACGGTTCAAGTTGGTGATCCCTTTACAGAAAAATGCCTACTTGAAGCCTGCTTAGAACTAATGGACACAGGCGCTGTTATTGCCATTCAAGATATGGGCGCCGCTGGTCTTACTTGCTCTGCAGTTGAAATGGGCGCTAAAGGCGGCCTTGGCTTTGAGCTTTATCTAGACGATGTGCCGTGCCGCGAAGAAAACATGAGCGCCTATGAAATGATGCTCTCAGAAAGCCAAGAGCGGATGCTTATGGTGCTTGATCCAAAGATGGAAGCACAATCAAAAGCAATCTTCACAAAATGGGGCTTAGACTTTGCAATTGTTGGCAAAACTACTGACGACAAAATCTTTAGAGTCATTCACCAAGGCGAAACAGTAGCATCACTGCCAATTATGAAACTTGGCGATGAAGCACCAGAATATGATCGTCCTTGGGTAGAGCCAGTGAAACCTGCTGAACTTGCGGCAAAAGATATTGCCGAGCCAAAAGACTACAATGAAGCAATACTAACCTTAATTGGTTCCCCAGATTTAAGCTCGCGCCGCTGGGTGTATGAGCAATATGACACATATATTCAGGGCAATTCTTTATTGCGCCCGGGCGGTGATGCAGGCGTTGTTCGTGTTGAAGGCACCAATAAAGCCTTGTCTTTTTCATCAGATGTGACACCGCGCTTTTGTGAAGCGGATCCATTTGAAGGCGGTAAACAAGCCGTTGCAGAATGCTACCGAAACTTAACAGCCGTTGGTTCTAAGCCACTTGCTTCAACTGATAACCTTAATTTTGGTAATCCTGAAAAACCAGAAATCATGGGTCAGTTTGTTTTTGCAATTAAAGGTATTGGCGAAGCATGTAAGGCATTAGACATGCCTATCGTGTCTGGCAATGTATCACTATACAACGAAACATTTGGCACAGGCATTCTGCCAACTCCAACCATTGGCGGTGTTGGTATACTTAAAGACCAAAACAAATTTGTGTCTATCGATGGGTTTGATAATGGCGACGCGCTTTATTTAGTTGGCGAAGAAGCAACACACCTAGGGCAATCCATTTATTTGCGCGAGATTTTAGGCAAAGAAGAAGGCGGTGTTCCTTTTGTTGATTTAGCAAAAGAAAAAAGCCATGGCGATTTTATTCGCGCATCAATAGATGAAGAGCGTTTAAGCGCTTGCCACGATATCTCAGATGGCGGCCTTGCTATCGCACTAGCAGAAATGGCAATGGCAGCTGATAAAGGCATGCATATAGAGCACGAAACCGCCCTAGCCCATGCGGCTTTATTTGGCGAAGATCAAGCACGCTATATCGTGGCTTTAAATCCTAAGAACGCTGAAGCATTTGAACAAGCCGCAAAAGACGCCAATGTACCGCTTTCAAAACTTGGACATGTTGAAGGCGATGCATTGAAAATCAATGATCTGATTAATATATCTGTAAAACAATTGCGCGACACACATGAATCATGGTTCCCTGATTTTATGAATGGCGAAACAGCACAAGCAGCAGAATAAGTATAAGGAATTTAAGACATGCCAATGGACGCATCAGACATTGAAAAAATGATCAAAGAAGCATTACCAGATGCCACAGTCGAAATTCGCGATCTTGCGGGTGATGGCGATCATTATGCAGCAGAAGTGATTTCTAAGGCGTTTGAAGGCAAAAGCAGAGTGCAACAACACCAAATGGTTTATGCGGCCTTACAAGGCAAAATGGGCGGTGTTTTACACGCACTTGCACTGCAAACCAGCGCGCCCAAATAAGCGAATTATGCCCCCAAATGAGCGAAGATAAAACAATAGAGCAAAAGAAACAAACAAGTGGCCTTGAAAAAGTGCCACGCATTTTAGCCAAGCCTTTTTATACGGATCGCGTGTTTTACTGGGCGCTGGCGACACTCGCCTTTTGGGTGGCTTTGTTTTATTGGATTTTCAAATAATAACTTGATATAGGCAAACAAATACCTATTTTCAGGATAACGAATACAACCCCATTTTGAGTTAAAGGAAGCCCTTATGAGCGGTATGAATGATTTCATCGACAATGAAGTAAAAAACAATGACATTGTAGTGTTCATGAAGGGCACACCTGACTTTCCACAATGTGGTTTTTCTGGCCAAGTGGTGCAAATTCTAAATCACCTAGGTGCAGACTATAAAGGCATCAATGTTTTAGAAGACGATGACCTTCGCCAAGGCATTAAAGACTACACAAATTGGCCAACCGTTCCTCAGCTATATGTTAAGGGCGAATTTGTTGGTGGTTGCGATATTATTCGTGAAATGTTCCAGCAAGGTGAATTACAAACGCATTTTGGTGAAAAAGGCATAGTTTGTAACGGCAAAGCAGAAGCTTAAAACAAGCAAACTCACTTTTATTCACGCTTGAAATCAAGTGTAACAAAATTTCAAAAGGCTCTCTTCTTTTTCAAGAACAGAGCCTTTTTTATGTCGTAATTTCCTGAGACCTTGATCTGACAAATACTTGATTTGAATAGTGGGCGGCAGATAATTACTTTATAAACTTAAAACTTGCCTTTAGTGCCTAAAAGGCTCACTTTACTAAGAAGTTGATAAAAACAAGGAAACGCCCACTTGTTGAAGTTGTTTTCAGTAACACAGTTTGAACAAAAGCACGCAATGCGTATGCGCTTTTTTAAGCGTACAAGTACCCTTGCCTCAACGGTTTTTGCTGCTGCTATGTTAAGCGCATGTGTGGGTGGCAGCACGGATGAAACGCTGCAAAGCGTGTTAACGCCCGAGCAATCGCAAGTACCAGAACAAGAGCTTGCACAAGCGCCAGATCAAAATACCCAAGATCAGACTGCGCAAAATTCTCAAATTGCGAACCAAGCTCCAACACAACCAAATGCAGTTGCGCCAACGCCCCAGCCATCAAGCAATGCATGGCAACCTGTGCCACTTGGCTCGCGCTTACCAGCGCCCGGCACACAAGTGAACTATCTTGAAAACTCTTCCATTAAAAACGAAGGTTTAAGTCAAGTTGCGCAAAATGGCACTGCAAATAACCAAGCGCAAGCAAACACCATAACAAATGTACAATACGCCCCGCCCCAGCTTGAGAGATTAAACGATCCTCTTGCACAAAATGGCCTTTCAGCATCTGCTACCACAACAC
>JBGCEA010000088.1:0-5659 GCA_045105915.1 Nitratireductor sp. | reverse complement strand
GGCAGAATTTTTGGGAGAAGTCATAAATAGAGTGTTCCGTATTAATTGGCGAATAACAGTATAGAAGACATTCTTGGCTTAGCGGTTTTTGTAACCAAATGGCAAGTTTTATAGTGGTTTGAGCCTGTTTTACACAGCTGTATATTGGTTTGTTTGCTACTTTGCAGCTGACACACTCAAATTCGTGGCACAATTGCCAAATCTATAAGCGCTACATCAATAAATGATATCAATTCAAAATTTTGATTATTTGTGTGCTTACAAGCGATCGTGAATAATGCTAATAACATTATATCAGGGTTTAAGTTTAGCCTGACAGGTTTTACAAACATTTGAACGCAAAAATACGGATTTCAAAATGGACGCAAAAACAGAAAAGCTCATTCGCCAACAAGTTTTCTTTTGGTTAGTAGCCTTGGCCGCTTTTGGTTTTTTATTGTGGCTGTTTAATGATATTTTATTGCCGTTTTTAGCAGGCATGGTACTGGCTTATTTTCTAGATCCTGTTGCAGATTTATTGGAGCGCTGGGGCTTTTCTAGGCTCATGGCGACCACCACTATTACCTTCTCGTTTTTAGTATTGTTTATTTTGGCGCTTATTATAGTCATTCCAATTTTAGGAGGTCAGGTAACTGGCTTTGCGCAACGCGTGCCAGAATTGGTAACCCGCCTTCAAGAACTGATCGCTACCAGCGACAGCACTTGGCTTAGAGACAATGTGGGCATTGATTCAAAAACCATTAAAGACAATTTGTCAGAACTAGTTACAAAAGGCGCAGGCTTTTTAAGCAAATTCATTTCTGGCGTTTGGTCATCTGGTTTAGCGCTCGTCAACATTGTGTCGCTATTAGTGGTTACGCCAGTTGTTGCATTTTATCTATTGTTTGATTGGGATAAAATGGTTGCAAAGGTAGATAGCTGGATACCACGTGATGATAGACAAACGGTTCGCCAAATTTTCAAAGACATAGACAAAGCAGTTGCGGGCTTTATTCGTGGCCAAGGCAGCTTATGTTTGGTTCTGGGTCTGTTTTATGGTGTGTCGCTCACAATTGCAGGTCTAAATTTTGGTTTGCTAATTGGTTTATTTGCAGGTCTTATTTCTTTCATACCTTATGTGGGCTCATTGCTTGGCCTTGTTATTGCGCTTGGCGTGGCGCTGGTGCAATTTTGGCCTGACTATTTTGGTATAGGCATTATTGCCGCTATCTTTGTGGTAGGGCAGTTTTTAGAGGGCAATATTCTTCAGCCAAAAATGGTAGGCAAAAGCATAGGTCTTCACCCAGTTTGGCTGATGTTTGCTCTATTCGCATTTGGTACATTGTTTGGCTTTACGGGCTTGCTTATTGCAGTGCCAGCCTCTGCGGCTGTTGCGGTATTGGTGCGTTTTGCGCTAGGCAAGTATTTGCAAAGCGAAGTTTATTTGGGGCAAGCGAAAGCAAAGTCTAAATCTGCTTCTAAGCGTGTTGCAAAATCCAAAAAATAGTATCAATTAAAAATGCAAATTGTATTGCAGAGTTTTAAGTAAGGCGCGGCGAGTAGTATGCCCAAAAACAATAATGACCAAATGGCTTTGTCTCTTCCAGTAGAAGAGAGCATTGCGCGTGAAGACCTTCTGCAAAGTGATGCCAACAAATTGGCGGTTGAACTCATCGACAATTGGCCAGACTGGCCATCGCACGTGGTAGTGCTTGCTGGCCCAATAGGCTCTGGCAAAACGCACATGGCACGCATATGGGCAGAAACATCAAATGCCACAATTATAGAAATGCAAGATTTGCCAAACTTAGCGCCAACACTGGGTGACGATCAAAATATTGTCGTCGAAAATGTGACAGCTAAGAACATGAATGAAGATGCACTGTTTCATTGCTTTAACCGCGCCAAGGCCAATGGCTCTTATATTCTAATCACTTGCCGCGAATTTCCATCTGCATGGCAGTTAAAATTACCAGATTTAAGTTCAAGAATGCGCACGGCGCATATTGTTGAATTAGAAGAACCTGATGATCAATTGCTGGCTGGCATATTAATGAAATTATTTGCTGATAGGCAGCTACAAGTAGAGATGAATTTAATCGACTATATGGTAACGCGCATGGAGCGTTCGCTTGGAGCAGCAAATGAAATTGTTAGATGGATGGATAAAGAAGCGCTTGGTAGGGGCAAAAAAATTAATAGAAGCTTGGCATCTGAAGCCTTGGTGCATTTTGGAATGATTGAATCAAATTAATCAAATCAAATTAGGGCAAGAAGAGCCTTAACCAAGATGGTAAATTACAATAGGCAAGCCCGCCATTTGGGTGTAAGTTTAAAAGATCATGAGCGATACGACCAAAGATACAGCACAAATCATTCAATTGTCTAAAACAATGCAGGCAGAAAGCACTGTATTGAGTTCAAGATACATTAATCGAGAATTGTCGTGGCTTGAGTTTAATCGCCGCGTTTTAGAAGAAGCTGAAAACCTTAGAAACCCACTTTTAGAGCGCGTCAGATTTTTATCAATTTCTGCCAGCAATCTAGATGAGTTTTTCATGGTGCGTGTCGCAGGGTTAGTAAACCAAATTCGCCACAAGGTAGAAACGCTTTCAATAGATGGCCTTTCGCCAACACTCCAATTACACGCGGTGCAAATGGCGGTTGGAGAGCTGCAAAATGACCAACAAGTAGTTTGGCAAAAACTCAGTGCAGCATTAGAAGAAGAAAATATTTTTGTTGCAAAGCCAAGCGAGTTGAGCGCCAAAGAGCGCAAATGGCTTGAAGATTATTTCATGGATTCGGTTTTTCCAATTCTAACGCCACTTTCAGTGGACCCAGCGCATCCTTTTCCTTTCATCCCCAATCTTGGCAGTACGCTTGTTTTTGAACTTGAGGGAAGCAAACTAAAAGACAATATGCTGGCTTTGGTGCGCCTACCAGATCGCTTGAAGCAATTTGTAAAACTGCCTTCAACAAGCAAAGACAAAGGTGCTAATGACAAAACCACATTTGTTTCTATTCAAAATCTCATTGAGATGTCAGTTGGAAAACTCTTTCCAGGCTATCAATCGCTAACCTCTGGTAATTTCAGAGTTATTCGCGATTCTGATATTGAAGTAGAAGAAGAAGCGGAAGACATAGTGCGCACATTTGAAAGCGCACTAAAGCGCAGAAAAAGAGGCAATGTTATTCGTCTCGAAATTGATGCCGATATGTCTAAAAATCTCAAAGAATTTGTGATCGAACAATTGGGGCTAAAAGGCCACCAAACCTTTATTGTAGATGGCATGTTGGCGCTGCATTCACTTTCAGAAATTGTGGCGCTTGAGCGTCCAGATTTAAAATTTGAGACGTTCAATCCGCGTTTTCCAGAACGTGTTCGCGAAATGGACGGAGACTGTTTTGCCGCCATTCGTCAAAAGGATATGATTATCCATCACCCTTATGAAAGTTTTGATGTGGTGGTGCAGTATTTGCGCCAAGCGGCTAGAGACCCAAATGTGGTTGCCATCAAACAAACGCTTTATCGCACATCAAACGATTCGCCCATTGTGGCTGCGCTCATTGAGGCAGCAGAATCTGGAAAATCTGTTACAGCTTTGGTTGAACTTAAAGCGCGATTTGATGAAGAAGCAAACATCCGTTGGGCACGAGATTTAGAACGCGCTGGTGTGCAAGTGGTGTTTGGTTTTGTCGAGTGGAAAACACACTCAAAGTTAAGCCAAGTTGTGCGCGAAGAAGACGGTCAACTCGTAAACTATGTGCACATAGGCACAGGCAATTATCACCCAATTACCGCAAAAGTGTATACCGACCTTTCTTATTTTACTGCCAATACAAAGTTGGCTAGAGACGTTGCGCATGTGTTCAATTATTTGACAGGTTATGTTGAGCCAGAAAAGCTAAACAATATTGTGCTTTCGCCAACAGCACTTAAGCCTAAATTGCTAGAGCACATTAGAGCCGAAATAGAATTTGCAAAGCAAGGTAAGCCTGCTGAAATTTGGGCAAAAATGAATTCGCTGGTAGATCCAGTTATTATTGAAGCACTCTATGAAGCCAGCCAAGCGGGCGTGAAAATTGAATTGGTTGTGCGCGGCATTTGCTGCCTTCGCCCGCAAGTCGTAAATATGTCTGAGAACATCAAAGTAAAATCAATCGTTGGGCGCTTTCTAGAGCATAGCCGCATCATTTGTTTTGGCAATGGCGCTAGCCTGCCATCTAAGCAATCGATTGTTTATATTGGCTCTGCCGATTTAATGCCGCGCAACCTTGATAGGCGCGTTGAAGTAATGGTGAGGCTAGACACTGAGACAGTGCGTGAGCAAGTCTTAGATCAAATCATGGTTGCCAATTTAATGGACAATGCCCAAAGCTGGGAAATTTTGGCAAATGGCAAAAGCCAAAGAATTGAACCACCAAATCCTGATGAAAGATTTAGTGCCCAAAACTATTTTATGACCAACCCAAGCTTATCTGGCAGGGGAGATGCGCTTGAAGACAACGCACCTCAAAGTTTTGCAGAAGTGTTTAAAAAGTAATGCAAGCAGAATCTGATTTAACCTTAGGCCAAGGCCGCTTAAAAGAACGTAGCCCAATTGCTGTAATAGACATTGGTTCAAACTCTGTGCGCCAAGTAGTCTATGAAGGGCTTACAAGAGCGCCATCTGTTTTGTTCAACGAAAAAGTATTAGCAGGCCTTGGAAAAGGCATGGTGTCTAGCGGCAAGCTAGATGAAGTGGCGGTAGAACGCGCCTTAAATGCCATTAAACGCTTCATTGCGCTTGGCAAGCAATTAAAGGTCAGCAGAACTCATGTAATTGCTACTGCTGCGGCAAGAGACGCAAAAAACGGCCCCCAATTCATTGCGCAAGTTGAAGCCTTAACTGGCTTAAAGGTAGAAGTTTTAACAGGCGCCAAAGAAGCAAAATATTCAGCGCTTGGCGTAAAGAGCGGTTTTTATAAACCAAACGGTATTGTGGGCGATATGGGCGGCGGCTCGCTAGAGCTTGTTGGCATTAATGGCAAAATCAAAAAAGGCATAACATTGCCATTGGGCGGCATTCGTTTGGCAGAAGCCGCAGAAGGCAGCCAACAAACGGCCATTAAAATTGCCAATAAAGCACTAAAACAAGCAGAAGTTGTTTGGCCTTCAAAACAAAAAACCTTTTATGCAATTGGCGGTACTTGGCGCTCATTAGGCCATTTGCACATCGCGCATACCAATTACACTTTAAGCAGCGTTCACGAATATCAAATCTCTGCAAATGAGATGATAGAGTTTTGCGAATACATCATTCAAAAAGGTGTGGCAGACATAAGCGGCATTAACGCGGTTTCTAAAAACCGTAGAGACCTACTGCCAATGGGCGCAATTGTTATGCATGCTACCTTAAAAAGCCTAAAGGCAGACACAGTTGCTTTTTCTTCGCTTGGTGTGCGTGAAGGCGTCATGCATGCATTGCTTTCAAAGTCTGAGCAGAAGAAAGACGCGCTTTTAGATGCCGCCTTAGACTTATCGACACTTAGATCTCGCACCCCAAAACATTGTCTAGAGCTTTCAGACTGGACGACAAATGCCTTTAAGGTGATTGGCATTAAAGAGAGCGCAGAAGAAAAGCGCTTTAGAACAGCATCATGTTATTTAACAGACATTGCATGGCGCGCGCATTCAGAT
>JBGCEA010000087.1:0-3282 GCA_045105915.1 Nitratireductor sp. | reverse complement strand
AATTGGTTTGGGTTGTGTGACCTGCTTTTGAAACTTTGTCGCCATACCAACTTGCAGCAAAATAAAAAAGAAGCGCAATCATTGCCATAAAGCCAGTAACTTTTATGGCAAGCGCGCTAAAGCTTTTGAGTTCAACCGCTTCGCCACTTTGATCATTTGCAGCTTTTCTTACAATGAAATGTAGAGGATCTTTGGCAGCATTCGCATTCAGGCGCTCATGATAATTGGGCATTTGACGATCAAAGTTTAAATCATAACTACGACCATATGCATTTGTTTGGCCTTGCAATGTATTAGACATAAACGCCCCAGATTTAACCATAAAAGAAACAATAAGCGCGCGACTCACCGCTAAACTTGCTTATTTTTCAATATGGAGAGAAGATGGTAAACAAGTCGTTAATGGTGTGAGTTTGAGTGTGTTTTATCCATTATTTATAGAGTTTTATCTGGTTGTTTGTGGTTTTGTGGTTGCTGGCTTTTTGCACGCACTGCATCTATGCAAGCTAGACTATCAACAATTTCAAGAAATAGATCAGCTCAAGAATGTGCAAATATCTGTTTCACATAACAATGAAATTGAATTTGAAAACTCACTAAAGAACGCGCAAAACGCATCGCGCTCAACAAATATGTTTCAAACTTTAAAGTTTAATTCGATGAGCGAAATTATGTGGTCTGTTTGTATGAGCTTTTTTGCAGGCTCGTTTGCGCTCTTAAAAATTGCAAATCCTCTTAAATCAGACAATAATTTGAAAGCCTATAAAGCTATAGCGCTTTTGGGTGTTGCAATAGTTTGGAGTTATTGCGCAGGACTTGTGATTAGACAAACAGCTTTGTTACTTTTGGCCTGATACTAAAAATAGACCCACATTTTAATCCACCTCTTAAAGGCGGTTTATAAGGAGAACCAATGAGCATTTTTTCACTTGATGGCATAAAGCCACAATTACCAGATGCATTTTATTGGATAGCGCCATCTGCAAGTGTAATGGGCAGCGTAACCCTAGAGGCAGATGTTGGCATATGGTTTGGAGCTGTGCTGCGCGGAGATAACGAACCTATTGTCATTCAAGAGGGGTCTAACATTCAAGAAAACACGGTCATTCATACAGATCCAGGTTTTCCAGTCACAATAGGAAAAGGCTGCACAATAGGGCACAAAGCCATTATTCATGGCTGCACCATTGGGCAAAACTCGCTCATTGGCATGGGCGCAACGGTTCTAAATGGCGCTGTCATTGGGCAAAACTGCCTAATTGGTGCAAATGCACTCATACCAGAAGGCAAAATTATACCAGATAATTCTCTTGTGGTTGGCATGCCAGGTAAAGTGATTAGAACAATAGATGAAGAAGGCGTTTTGGGGCTAAAAAAGTCTGCCCAAAATTATATCAATAATGCAAAGCGCTTTTCAAAAGGCCTCAAGCAAATTTAAGCTGAAGTTTCCAAGCTGAAACTTGGCTAAGATTTTCTAGACACTATAATGGGCTGGAATGAAAAATCATTCCAACCCATAAGGGATCTGGTAGCTTGGGACGGGGAAGTAGGGACACTGCCAGATCAATTAGTCCATTAGTCTCTAGTTCAGATTTGCGCTCAAATTGCGCGTATCTTTAATGTCTTCCCATCTGCCAGAGTGAGAAGGCGCTTGTCTTTTTAGGTAAGTGTAATTTGTGTCTGACCACAATTCGACACGATTTTCTAAATTATCTAGAATATAATCGCCTCTATCTGTTCTAACAGTTAGAACTGCATGGCCTTCGCCATTTGATTGTCGAACTACAGTAATAAGCAAAGATGATGGAGGCCAACCATTGCTAATAAGAATGTGTCTTTTTAACAGCACAAAGTCTTCGCAATCGCCAGCAGTCTTAGGAAATTCCCATTTCTCAACAACACCATAGAACTGACTGTCTGTTACAGCCTTAATTTGAGTGTTTGCATATGCATTTGCTTCAATCATTTGGCTCCAAGCATCTCTAGTGAGCTTAGTTGGTGCCGTCTTGTTTGATCTTACATTACATTCTTGGCCATAAATTTTACAAAATTCATAATGACCAATTGGCTGAGAGGTAAATTTACCTGTCTGCATTTGTGGTGTGCCAGCATTGGCAATTTGTGAAGACGCTACTAATGCGCCGTATATGATAAGTGCCTTTGCGGCATTTTTTATTATTGTCATCGTTAAAACTCCCCGTTAACGAGTACAAGATGACAAAAATAGTTTTAAAGCCTACCAATTTTGGTGTGTGCTTTTTATTCAAATAAGGGTCTAATTATCTGAAAAATATAGATAAATTATATTCAACATTGTCTAAAATACAGATCAAATTTATATAAAATTTTATCTATCTCACTTTTTATCAAGCATTTCAGTAACTTGTAAAAAATGAGGATTTCAAACACGCATTGCCCAGCAGACTAAAATGACAATAAAAGTGTAAAAGGCACAAAAAACCCGGCGTTTGAGCCGGGTAAAAAAAATATAAAAATGTGAAATTAATTTGCTTTAAGCGTTGAAATACTCTTTCAAGCTGTCTCTATTTTGGACAATTGCAAATTCTATAGCCACTCCGTCTTCAAAATGGCGTACAACACGACCTCTCATATTGCCAAGCCATAACACTGTGCCAATGGCAGGGCGCACACTTAACTCTATAGATGCACCAGAAAGCGACAAATCAAGAATTGTCGTTGAATAAGCGCGTCCATCTTCCATTTTAATAACAGTATTACGCGTTCTTGGTGAAATACGTTCGTGTCTTCTATCTTCTGGAAGGTTTAACTCATGTCTGTTTGCAAGCCATGTAAGTTTTGCAGCCAGCTTGTCGCGTTTTTGCTGAGTTGCATTGACGCTCATTACAAAGCCGCCATTACATAAGCGCAACACTTTTCCCTCTAATCGACCAAGATGATCGATATAGGCAACCACACGTTCATTGGTTACAGCCATAGAAGGTGTCATCAAATTTGCACTACCAGGTGACATGTTGATGACTTGGCAGGGAAACTCCTGCTTGTTCTCAAGCATAAAACGGCCAAACAAAGTCAAATCTACTCGACTATACTGTCTTTCGATTTCAGTTACCTTTGTATTTTCTAATGCGAGCGAGGACATGAAACTCCAATGGCCGAATTTTTATACGGTTGATAGATTTATGAGTCTCAATAGTGACCAAGAATAGTTAATGAATGGTAAGGGCTTGCATGAAAACAGCAAAGACTTGCCAGAAAATAAGCATGTCTTGGGCTGTATTATGATTTACCGCCATCCATAAC
>JBGCEA010000086.1:0-4650 GCA_045105915.1 Nitratireductor sp. | reverse complement strand
TTAAAACTTGGACTTAAATGAATGGCGTCTTTTACACATTGATATCCAACAACACGCGCAACACCCGCATGCCAAATCTCTTCTAACAAGCGCCTGTTTGCATCATCGCACATGTTTCAATCCCTTATGAAAGACCTTTATAAACCAACATCAAAGACGACACTGCTGCTATGCCTAAGATCCAATATCTAAAATTCTTATCAAATAGTGGGCGCATTTTTGGTCCAAGCAACATACCAGCAAAAAAGCCCGGCACTAAAAACAAAGCCAAGAATATGTGCTGAACCGTAATAAAGCCCGAAATTGCCAAAACTAAAATTGAGAAAAAGCTACCAAACAAAAAGAACACTTGCAGTGTTGGGCGCGCATTTTTTGCCGTTTGATCTTGATAAACTAGCGCCATAGGCGGCCCACCAACACTGGTAAGCGTTGCAGTAATACCAGACACAAAACCAGCGGCGCCAATAGATTTTAAGTTGAAAACTGGCTTTATGCCAACAAACGAAATTAAAACCAAAAAGCCAACTGTTAGGCCAAACAATAGGGTAAACATTTTTTCATTTGGCAAAAAGCTAATGACAGAAGCTGCCAAAATACTGCCCAACAACCTGCCACCAACGCTAAATTTCACCTCATCAAAATGCACCAGCTTCCACTCTGCAAAAGCAGAACTAAAAGAGGTGAGAAAGGTTAAAAACAGCACAGGCACTGGCACAAAATCAATTGCGATTAAGGCAAGCAAAGGCCCAACAAAAACGCCAAAACCAATACCAACACTATACTGAAATGTTGTCCCGAGCATAACAATGATAGCCGCAGCAACCAATTCAACAGTGCTAAATTGCGCTAATACGGCCTCAATGTTTGATGAGAAAAATTCCAATAAATATCCTAAACCTAAGCTTCATATTCCAAGAGCAAGTCTTTAGCATCTACAGATGCACCAACTTGAACGTGAACTTGCGCAACCTTACCAGCTTGGTCTGCATGAATTGCAGTTTCCATTTTCATGGCTTCAATCGTAAACAACAAATCACCAGGGTTTACGTCTTGGCCTTCTTTGGCAACGATGCTGGCAATAGTGCCCGGCATTGGCGCACCAACATGCGCACTATTAGAAATATCAGCTTTTTTGGCCTTAGCCACCTGACTAGCAACAGCGCGGTTTGGAACACGAATAGTGCGTGGTTGGCCGTTCAATTCAAAGAACAGCTTCACATCACCAGCGTCATTTGTATCGCCAATGGCCTGCAATCTAATTTCTAGATTTATACCCTTGCCGATGCTGGCTGTAATTTCTTCGCCAACTTCCATTCCATAAAAGAATGCATTTGTTGGCAATGAGCGCACAGGACCATAAATACGGTGACGACCCATATAATCCAAAAATACTTTTGGATACATAAGATAGCCGCACAGATCTTCATCATCAATTGCAAAGCCATTAAGCTCTTTTTGCAATTCAGCACGCGTAGCTTCTAAATCGATAGGCTCTAAGCTAGCGCCAGGGCGCGTAACAATTGGCTTCTCGCCTTTCAAGACCTTCGCTTGAATACCTGCAGGCCAACCACCTGGAGGCTGACCAAGTGAGCCGCGCATCATATCAACAACAGAATCTGGGAACGCAATATCCTTATCAGGATTTTCAACATCCGCTTGGCTCATGCCCTGCGCAACCATCATCAAGGCCATATCACCAACAACCTTAGAAGAAGGTGTCACCTTAACGATATCACCAAACATTTGGTTCACTGTTGCATAAGTTTTAGCAACTTCAGACCATCTGTCTTCAAGACCAAGGCTTGCAGCTTGCGCTTTCAAGTTTGTGAATTGGCCACCCGGCATTTCGTGCAAATACACTTCAGAAGCTGGCGCATCTAAGCCACTTTCAAAAGCAGAATATTGTCCGCGCACTTGTTCCCAATAATTTGAGGTCTCGCGAATAACTTCCATATCAATGCCAGTGTCACGATCAGTGTGGCGTAGCGCTTCTACGATAGAACCAAAGCATGGCTGCGATGTGCCGCCAGAAAATGCATCCATAGCAAGATCAACAGCATCTACACCCGCTTCACTTGCTGCAATAATAGTTGCAGAAGAAATACCGCCAGTGTCGTGCGTGTGGAAGTGGATTGGCAAGCCAACCTCTTCTTTAAGTGCTTTAATAAGTTTTGTTGCAGAAGCAGGCTTCAAAAGACCCGCCATATCTTTAAGGCCCAGAACATGCGCACCCGCATTTTCTAAGTCTTTCGCCATTTGCACATAATATTTCAAATCATATTTTGCACGATCAGGGTTTAAAATATCACCTGTGTAACAAATTGTGCCTTCACAAACTTTTTCATTTCCAACAACCGCGTCCATTGCAACGCGCATGTTTTCTACCCAGTTTAAACTGTCGAAAACACGGAAAACATCCACACCGCTTGTCGCAGCTTGCTGAACAAACTTTTGGACAACATTATCAGGATAGTTTGCATAGCCCACACCATTAGAGGCGCGAAGCAACATTTGGGTCATAATATTTGGCATGCGCTCACGCAGCTGCCTTAAGCGCTGCCATGGGCATTCTTGCAAGAATCTGTAAGCAACATCAAAAGTCGCGCCGCCCCAGCATTCAACCGAAAACAACTCAGGTAAATTATGCGAATAAGATTCAGCCGCATTAATCATATCGATAGAGCGCATACGCGTTGCCAATAAAGACTGGTGACCATCGCGCATTGTTGTGTCAGTAATCAAAAGTTTCTTTTGATCTAGCATCCAATCCGCAACAGCCTTTGGCCCCTTTTCATCGAGCAGCGTTTTTGTACCAGCTTGAATAGCGCCTGGTGTAAAGGCAGGCGGCATAATGCTTTTTGAAAGATTTTCAGGCTTTGGTTTACTTTTAGTCTCTGGGTGTCCGTTTACTGTAATATCAGCCAAATAGGTCAATATCTTAGTGGCTCTGTCTCTGTGCTTTTTGAATTTAAACAGATCAGGCGTCGTATCAATAAATTTAGTTGTATATGTGTTGTCTAAAAACGTTGGGTGCTTCAACAAATTTTCTACAAAAGAAATATTTGTATTCACGCCTCTAATTCTAAACTCGCGCAATGAGCGATCCATACGCGCAATTGCCATTTCTGGTGTCGGTGCCCATGCAGTCACCTTCACAAGCAATGAATCATAGAACCTTGTAATAACAGCGCCAGCATAAGCCGTACCACCATCTAAGCGAATGCCCATACCATTTGCCGCGCGATAAGCCGTGATACGACCATAATCTGGAACAAAGTTATTTTGCGGATCTTCAGTTGTTACACGGCACTGCAAAGCGTGGCCGTTCAATTCAACATCTGCTTGCGATGCAACACCAGTTGCCTCCGCAATTGTTTTGCCTTCACAAATCAAAATTTGCGAACGCACAATATCAATGCCAGTCACTTCTTCAGTTACAGTATGCTCAACCTGCACACGTGGGTTTACTTCAATGAAGAAAAACTCATCTGTGTCCATATCCATCAAAAATTCGACAGTACCAGCACATTGATATCCAACATGCGCACAAATTTTTACGCCCAAAGCACACAACTCTTCGCGTTGCTCAGTTGTTAAAAATGGTGCAGGTGCACGTTCCACCACTTTTTGGTTACGTCTTTGCACAGAGCAATCACGCTCCCATAGGTGATAAATTTCGCCATGCTGATCGCCCAGCACTTGCACTTCAACGTGGCGTGCATTCACAACCAAACGCTCAAGATATCCCTCGCCATTACCAAAAGAAGCTTCAGCTTCGCGTCTGCCTTCTAGCACTTTAGATTCAAGCTCGTCTTCAGATAAGATTGGGCGCATGCCACGGCCACCACCGCCCCAAGATGCTTTTAGCATAAATGGGTAGCCAACCTCATCAGCCATGCGGCGTACTTCATTCATGTCATCTGGCAAAACATCTGTTGCAGGAACAACAGGCACACCTGCTTTTATAGCAACTTGGCGAGCAGAAGCCTTATCACCCAACTCACGCATCGTCTTAGCTTTAGGGCCAATAAATATAATACCTGCTTCTTCACACGCATCTACAAATTCTGGATTTTCAGACAGCAAACCATAACCAGGGTGAATTGCATCTGCGCCACATTCTTTTGCAACACGAATAATCTCTTCGATGCAAAGATAGGCCTTAATCGGGCCCATGCCTTTGCCAATGAGATATGCCTCATCTGATTTAAAACGGTGCAGACCAAGTCGATCTTCTTCTGCATATACAGCAACTGTTTTTTTACCAAGTTCATTTGCAGCGCGCATTATACGAATTGCAATCTCGCCGCGATTGGCAACCAGAATTTTTTTAATTTCAGCCATGGTTCTTCTTAAAATAGTTATGTGGGATTTTGCATCCAAGGATACTTTTCGCTTTTTTAAACCAAACGCTTTAAAATTGCCAGTGGGCTAGCAAAGTTTAAACAAGCCAAAGTGCCCACTCATACATACTAATCGTTTAGCCCCTTGACTGTTTGTACCAAACCAGCCAAATAATAATCAATAACCCGGGGATCTCCGACAGGGAGCTGAGAGGTCGACACGTTTTTTAACAGCTCGACGACCCATTGAACCTGAACCAGTTAGTGCTGGCGTAGGAAAGTGGTGTCATTTTGAAGTCCGATTCTT
>JBGCEA010000085.1:0-7734 GCA_045105915.1 Nitratireductor sp. | reverse complement strand
AGACACAATTCCAGCGCCACTTGAAAGGCTGGCAGATTCAATGCCCTCAATTGTAATGTCTAGCGCAATGCTTGCTTGTATATCTAAAAAAGGTGTTACTCCTTTTTCATAGCCAAGCGCCGATACGTCCATGTCGCGATACGCGATTGATGATACCTGATAGATTTTCGTTTGTTGCAAAGTTGCAGAACCCGCAGAACCAAGGCAAACTACTAAATCGGGTTTTTTGGAAAGTTGGTTTAGAGCATTGCTTAAACTCAATGCCGCCTCTACTGGGCCAATGCCTGTTAAGAGAGGCTTGAAACGCTTTTGAAGATGCACGCCATATTCAAGCTCTGCCGCCATGACATATAAAATAGTTTTATCACCAACTGTTTTTAAATTCATTTTAGCGTCTCTAAATTAGTGTCTCTTGTATGAATGCGTATTAATTAAGCCAAACGATAGAAGCGTTTAAGAGTGTGGCAAAACCAACCCATGCCAAATATGGCACAAAGCACCACATTGCTGGGCGCATGTTTTTTGAGGTTGTTTTTATAAACATAGCAATGACGATAATTAAAATCGAAATATCAATCAGCGCCAAAAGCGGAAGCTTGGCGGTGAAAAACAATAAGCTCCAAGCACCATTTAAAACAAGCTGCGCCCACCATAGTTTCATAGCAAGTTTTGCAGCTACATCGCTTTTGCTTGAACTATAAACATAGCCACCCGCTATGCCGATAAGAACATAAAGAAATGTCCATGCTGGGCCAAACACATAGCTTGGTGGATTAAAGGGTGCTTTGTTTAAGTTTTGATACCAAGCGTCTGGAATAGAATAGTAAGCGGCCGCAAAGCCAACAGCAAACGTAATAAAAATAAAACCTAAAATTGGCTTTAGCTTGTCTGTCATTTTACTTTTCCTTCTAACGGCTTTTATATGCGCTTCACATTCAAGACCAGTTTTAAGCAGCTTAGGTCTTTTGCATCACTGCAAAGAAAAATCCATCTGTGTTTGTTGAGGCTGGCGTTAGCGTGATGCACTTTAAATCTGAAGACCAAGGTTTTGGTTTTTCAAAACCAAATAGGTCTTGCCAAACTTCACCAGCTGATAGCAATTCCCAGCCCTTATGACGCTCGCCAAATGCATAAATTTGCTCTTCATTTTCTTGAGGGAAAATTGAACACGTGATGTAAACCAAATACCCATTTGGCTTTACAAATTTTTGAGCGTTATCAAGAACAGTTTCTTGCTCTTGCATGCGCATGGCAACTGTTTCTGGTGTTAAGCGCCATTTGGCATCTGGTCTTCTGCGCCATGTGCCAGATCCTGAACATGGTGCATCAATAATCACTTTATCGAATTTGCCTTCTAAAGAAGATAAATCATCGCCTGCGCCATGTACTTGCACGTTGCGAGTGCCTGCACGTTTTAGGCGCTCAAAAATTGGCGCTAGGCGTGCTTTGTTCACATCATATGCATGCACTTGGCCTTTGTTTTGCATCGCGGCTGAAAGCGCTAAGGTTTTGCCACCTGCACCTGCGCAATAGTCAAACACTTGTTCGCCAGGCTGAGGGAAACAAAGATCGGCAACGATTTGGCTACCTTCATCTTGAATTTCAAACCAACCTTTTTGAAAAGCGGGTTCAATTTGAACATTTGGCAATCTTCTTGCACCGCTACCAGATGCAATGCGCAAACCTTGACGCGCTATATTGGTGGGCTTTGCGCCCGTTTTGCTAAGTGCTTTTTCAACTTTTTCACGGGTTGCTAAAAGTGTGTTTACACGAATGTCTAAAGGTGGGCGCGTTGCAAGCGCTTGCGCTTCTTGAACCCAGTCTTCATCAAAATTTTCTTCTAAAAAATCTACGCACCATTCTGGTACATCTGCTTCTATGTGAGGCGATGCAAATGCAAAATCTTTTTCAAGCGCCGCGCTAAGCTCAGCTTCTAAAATTTCAGGTGCAAACTTGTCTTCGTTAAACGCTTCACGCATTTGATCGAGACTAATATTCCATTGGCGTTGCAAAGTACCAAATGCCAAATGCTTTGGGCTGTCTGCGCCCATTAAATAGCCAGTAGACGAGCGCATTCTAAGCGCGTCATAAACCAAATTGCCAATTGCATTTCTGTCGCCAGAACCTGCAAATCTATGACCAAGGCCCCAATCTTTTAAGCTGTCAGCTACTGGGCGCTTGCGCGTCTCAATATCTTCTAAAACTTCTATGGCTGCTTGAACTCTTCCGCCTAGGCGCATTTTTTATTCCAATATAAGTTTAGGCGCGAGCATAAATTAAAACCATATTTAGTTACGGTGATAATTTGGGCTTTCGCGTGTAATGGTTACATCGTGGGTGTGGCTTTCGTGAAGGCCGGCACCTGTGATGCGAACAAATTGTGCTCGTTCTTGATAGTCTTTAATGTTTGCGCCGCCCACATAACCCATCGCAGCGCGAAGGCCGCCAGCCATTTGGTGAATTACAGAACTTACTGGCCCTTTATATGGCACTTGGCCTTCTATGCCTTCTGGCACTAATTTGTGTGTTTCGCTTACTTCTGCCTGAAAATATCTATCTGCAGAACCGCGTGCCATAGCCCCCACCGAGCCCATACCTCTGTATGATTTAAACGAACGACCTTGATATAAATACGTTTCGCCTGGGCATTCGTCTGTGCCAGCTAAGAGCGAACCTACCATTGCAATTGAAGCGCCAGCCGCAATGGCTTTTGCAAAGTCGCCAGAAAATTTAAGACCGCCATCTGCAATAACAGGAATGTCGTGTTTATTGGCAGCTTCGACCGCAGACATAATAGCAGAGAGTTGAGGCACACCAACACCCGCAACAATGCGCGTTGTACAAATAGAACCTGGGCCAATGCCAACTTTAATGCAATCAGCGCCTGCATCGATTAGGGCTTTAGTGCCATCTGCTGTTGCAACATTGCCTGCTATGATTTGAACATTGTTGGATAGTTTTTTGATCGTATCAACAACATCAAGAACGCGCTGCGAATGGCCATGCGCGGTATCTACTACCAAAAGATCAACGCCAGCATCTATCAAGCGCTCTGCACGCTCAATGCCATCTACACCTGTTGAAGTGGCAGCGGTTACCATTAGACGGCCTTGCGCATCTTTAGCGGCATTTGGGTTTAACTTGGCTTTTTCAATATCTTTTACTGTAATCAAACCAATGCAATTGTTAGCGTCATCTACAACCAGTAGTTTTTCAATTCGGTTTTCGTGCAATAATTTGCGCGCGCCGCCTTTGCCAATGCCTTCTTTAACAGTGACTAAATTTTCATGGGTCATGAGCTGTGATACTGGCTCATCTGGATCTATAGCAAAACGCACGTCTCGGTTTGTTAAAATACCAACCAACTTGCCTTTATAATGGCCGCCAGCTTCTGCACCTTCAACAACTGGAATGCCAGAAATGTTGTGCTCATTCATAATAGCTTTTGCTTGAGCGAGAGTCGCTTTGGGGCCAATGGTAATTGGGTTGACCACCATGCCAGATTCAAACTTTTTAACTTGTCTTACTTCTTCGGCTTGTAGCTCTGGTGTTAGGTTTCTATGAATAACACCCATCCCGCCTGCTTGCGCCATTGCAATTGCCATTTTAGATTCTGTAACCGTATCCATTGCAGAAGACATAATAGGCAGATTGAGCTTAATATCTTTGGTAATATTTGTTGTAATATCTACTTGCGCTGGCATGACAGTAGAATGACCCGGCTGCAAAAGCACATCGTCAAATGTTAGTGCGTAGTCACCAGTGGGAGTAGATATAATTTTTGACATTGCCATTCCTAAGAGTTTTATCTCAACAATATTGGACTGATTTTAATTAAAGAATAAATGAATGATGCCATTAAAACGAACGCTCAAGACATTTTAGTTCTTAAAAATAAAACCTGTGTGAATGACGAGTGTCGTTACCACGCTTTTATAGAATTGCATAGGCAATTGTGGTTTGGAATTTAAATAATTGGGGAAATAGGCTGTTGCGCTTATTTTGAAATTATTTTTTTGATTTTGCTTTTTCTAAGCGTGCTTTTTCTTCTTCAGCTCTTGCCGCTTCTAAATCAAAACCATCCACTAAACCTGGGCACTCATTGAAAATACGCGCCGTGCAGGTTGCACAAATCGACTGGTCGAGTGTTGGCACTATCTCATTAATAGCATCGCCTTTACTCGTGTGCACATGCTCTGTTGAAAGTGCCTCTGATACGTGGAACCTGTCTAAACGCTGAATAGAAGACACAGCTTTTGCTTGCACGTGGAATGTGCCGCCTCTTCTTTTTCTGCGGCGCGCTTCTTCGATCATTAATTCTGCGGCAGGCAAATCGATTTCGCCAACACCCTTTACCATAAAGAGCATGTGCTTTTGCTTTGCACGCAAGCGTTCGATCGATCTGAACTTGCGACGAATATGCTCAACAGAACCAAAATAAAACGGCCCATCAAGTCTTACAAAAACCAATTGAGGGCATTCGACTAGTTCATGCGTGTCTGCAGATCGAAATACTTTGTGTTTTGTTTTTGGGTCTGGTGCATTGATAATAAGATATGGGTGCGCAGACTTGTTTAAGAAAATCAAGAAAGACATCATAACACCAATATAAATGGCGAACTCTAGGTTGATGAAAACAGTCGAAGCAAATGTAATAAAAGCAATCGCGGTTTCGGCGCGGCTTGTTTCTATAATGTGCCATAGCTCTTTAAAGTCGATTAGCTTCCATGCAACCAAAATAATAACGCCTGCCATTGCAGGAATTGGAACATATGCAAAAAGTGGCGCGACAAATAATAAAATCAAGAACAAGAAAACGGCGGCCATTACGGCGGCTAGTGGTGTTTTGGCTCCAGCCTCATAGTTTACGCCAGAGCGCGTGAATGAACCAGAACCCGCATAACACTGGAAAAAGCTACCAACTGTATTTGAGAGGCCTTGGCCCATAAATTCTTGGTTGCCATCTAAATCTTGTCCAGACTTAATAGCAACGGCACGCGCAATAGATACGGCTTCTAACAAACCAACCAACGCAATAGCAAAGGCAGCTGGTGCCATATCGCCGAGCGTGTCTAAATTTAAGTTGGGAATGCTGATGCCAGGAATAATGTCTGGTATTGCACCAACCAATTTAACCCCATTTTGCGGGCCTTCTAAAGCGAATGACACGATAGAACCCAGCAGTAGTGCAATTAGATAATTTGGAAGACGTGGGAAATATTTTTTTGAAACCACGCCCGTAAACAAAGCAACAGCTGCAATAAGCAATGAGCGCCAATCTGCATTTGGAGCGTTTTCCCAAACGGCACTTAAAAAGGCGAATAGTTTGCCAACGGGTGGCAGCTCAATGCCTAGCGCGCTACCCAGTTGGCTTAAACCAACTAAACTCGCGGCGCCTGCCATAAAGCCCACCATAACTGAGTGCGATACAAAATCGACTAAAGCACCAAGGCGCGCCAAACCAAGCGCCAATTGAAAAATGCCCACCAAAAGCGTCATGGTGATGGCCGCTTGAATGAAAGCGGCAGAGCCTGGCTCAAATGTATCTGATAAAGCGCCTAATAAAAGCGCCGAAATAGCTGTAGTTGGACCAGACACAACATGCCAAGAAGAGCCAAACAGTGCCGCAATAATTGGGGTCACCATTGCGGTGTAAAAACCATATTCTGGTGGAAGACCCGCAATAGCCGCAAAGGCAACCGCTTGGGGCAACACAATGGTAGCACCAGTAAGACCCGCCAGCGCATCTGACTTCAAGTTTTGCGCTGTCACCATGTGGCGCCAAGCAAGGAAAGGGAAAAATTGGCGCAATGATAGCCCCTGAAGAAGACCTATTAGATCTCTTGCCCGGAAGCCTCTCATGTCAATTTCCTGTCATGCTTGATGAATAAAAAGGATTAAACATTTACAGCAATCTTGCGATTACTCTAAATATGCCTGCTAAAATTTAATAATGTATGATTTGTGAAAATATAGAATAATTCACATACTTTGTTTAGCACCAGATATCGCTATTGATGGTACCTATCAAGTACTTTTGGTACCGACAGTCTCAAAAATGGATTTTTGTTAAAAACTTATGTTTTGATGCATCACAAAACGCATTTGTGCTACAAGCATCTCATCTAAACTGCAACCCAAACTTTGTGTAAATCAAACACAATTGGAAGTTTCATGGCAATTAATAGACTTTCAGATGCTCTGATAAACCAGATAGCAGCCGGTGAGGTTGTAGAACGCCCTTCTAGTGTTGTTAAAGAGTTGATGGAAAATGCCATTGATGCTGGTGCAACGCGCATTGAGCTGAATACTAGCGAGGGCGGCAAAAATTTAATTCGCGTTAGTGACAATGGCAACGGCATGAGCAAGCAAGATCTTAGTCTTGCAATTCAGCGTCATTGCACATCTAAACTCCAAGACAACATCTTAGACATAAACAGTCTTGGATTTAGGGGCGAAGCCCTGCCCTCTATTGGCTCGATTGCAAAGCTTGAAATTACATCTCGCGAAAAAGGCTCCGACAATGCTTGGTCTATTTGTGTTGATAATAGCAAAGTATTTGAACCAAAACCTGCCGCGCTTTCGCAAGGCACCGTTGTAAAAGTTAGCGGCATTTTTTCTAGAGTGCCTGCGCGTTTGAAATTTATGAAATCTGACAGGGCTGAGACTTCTGCGATTACAGAAATCTTTAAGCGCATGGCGCTTGCCTTTCCCCATGTTCATATGAGTGTCTCTGGCTCTGATAGAGCAACGCTTGAATATGCAGCCAGCGATCAAGCTACGCGCATTGGGCAAATTTTAGGCCATGATTTTATTGATAATGCTTTGCAGATTGATGCTAGCAGAGGTGATGAAAAAAATGGCGTTCGCCTGCAAGGACTTGTGAGCCTACCTACTTTTAATCGCGGCAATGCACTATTGCAGTATTTTTATGTGAATGGACGCCCTGTGCGCGATAAGTCTTTGCTTGGCGCTGTGCGCGGCGCTTATTCTGATTTTCTTCCAAAAAACCGACATCCTGTTTTGTGTTTATTTATAGACATTGACCCTGGTGAAGTTGATGTAAATGTGCACCCAGCAAAGGCTGATGTACGTTTTAGAGACGCTGGGTTGGTGCGCGGCTTAGTGGTTGGCTCGATAAAGCAAGCTGTGCACGAGGCTGGGCATCGCTCTTCTAGTGAGGGCGGCACGCATATGGCAGCAGCTTTTAAAACGCACAACTCTTCAAACACTTATTCTGCAAACACCTATGAAGACCCGCAAAACGCTAGCACGCAATTTAGTGGCTCTCACTATCATGCATCAGGCCAAGAGAAGGCTTTTGCAAGCAGTTGGAACCAACCAAACAGCACTTCAGACTTTCAATCTCAAAGTGGTTTTTCAGAAATGCCCCCTTCTGGAAAAGTCGGCGAAGGCTTTGAGGCAAATCAATTTAATAATGGCGCATATAATAAAGATGCTCAAAATGGTGGCATTACTGATGAACACCCATTAGGTGCAGCACGCGCACAATTGCACGAAAACTACATTGTTTCGCAAACAGAAAATGGCCCCATAATTGTAGACGCGCATGCAGCGCATGAGCGTATTGTCTATGAGCGCTTAAAAAAGGGAATGCAAAATGGCATTGCCGCGCAAATGCTTCTCATTCCTGAGATTATTGATCTGCCAGAAGAAGATGTTAATCGACTGGAAGATGCCGCAGATAGCTTTAAGCAATTGGGGCTTTCAATA
>JBGCEA010000084.1:0-6800 GCA_045105915.1 Nitratireductor sp. | reverse complement strand
ACACCAGACAAGGATGCCGTTTATCATGAAATTAATTGGGGTAATGGCAAGCTTCGCTGGGAAAAGCATAGCGAGTTTTCTACCTTCACTTTCAACACACAAATGGAAGGTGATTTTCAATCTGAGTTTAAAAACCATCCATTTAGAGAAGGGTTTGCAGCGCCTGGCAGCTTAATCTCTGTTTGTAGAATAGAAGTGAAACCACAAAGCAAAACGAATATGAAGCTGCTAGATAGGCTTGACCAAAGCAGCCTATGCGCCACAGAAATTGGCAGTAAAAACTCGCTCATTGCGACTGACTTTCGCCAAGACAAATTTGGCATGACAACTTATCTGTTGCTGAGTGATAAAATGCCTGAAAACAGAATTGGGTTTTATGTAAAGTCAGCCCTTGAAATGGAAACCTATAGAACGCTTGCGATGCTAGCCATGCCACTTGCACAAAGGCTATCAAAGAAGTTGAGTAAATTTGAACTTGAGCTGGCACGCTTAACAAGTTCAATTCGTGGGGCGGTTGCAAATGAAAATGAGATGCTGCTCTCTAAAATCAATGAACTTTCTGCAGAATTAGAAGCAGATTCAGCGGCAAGTCTTTTTCGATTTGGCGCCACAAAAGCCTATGGAAGCATTGCCTCTACAAGGGCTTCATTTTTTGGCACAAGCAATCAATCAGAGTATGTAACCTTATTGGCTTTTTTAAACAGAAGTCTGAAACCTGCGATGTTAACTTGTACTTCTATTCAAGAAAGGCAGGAGAACATTTCGCAAAAGCTTGCTCGCACTTCCAATCTTCTTAGAACACGGGTTGAAATAGATATTGAACATCAAAACCGAAATCTTCTCGAATCTATGAATAAAAGAACAATGATGCAATTTAGACTGCAAAAAACCGTTGAGGGTTTGTCTATTGCGGCAGTCTCTTATTATGTAATTGGCTTACTCTATTATTTATTCAATGCAATGTATGAGGCAGGTTTGCTTAATGTTTCTGCTAAAATGCTTGCCGGCATTTCAGTTCCATTCGTTGTACTTGTTTTATGGTTTTTTGTAAAATTTATACGAGACAAGCATGATGAGTAACCAGACTTAAACGCTGCTTAGCATTTGGCATTTGAGTATAATCATTGTGCTGTCTGCTTTGCTGCCTTTGCCATATATGGGATGATCTTGTCGGCCTTTTGAAAGATCAATGCCAAACCAGCGTTGGGTAAGACCTCAAAATCTATCCAAGGATAGTTTTCTTTTAACTTAGGAAGCCCGCTTAAATCTGTAGTTGGGTCTTCTTCAGCCAAAAACACTTTTACCGGTAAGTTGCGTGTACTCATAACGCGCTCACTCCAGTCTTCTTGAAAGGCGACATATTCTATTGCAAAAGCCTGCGCAGCATTAACAGATTTACCGGCCATCAAACTAATGTTGGCAACTAGAATTTGCTTCATTTCTTCATTTTCCAAAGTGGCCATATCTGCGGCAGAATCTTTGCAAAGTTGGCGCAACATTGCTTCTGGTCCAATACGCTTACTCATAGCCATAACGGCCTTTGCGGCAAACAATACTAGATGAGGTGCACTTCGTGCGGTAGACACAAAAAACTTCTGCCAACGCCCAGCGCCATCTATATTTAGACCGCCTGGTAAACATGGCTTTCCACCCACACTAATTAGTTCAGAAATCATATCAGGGCTTTTTGAGATGAAATCTACAGCCAAGGGAAAATCTGTGCCCTGCACAGCATATGGCAATCGCTTTATACCCAAACTATCTAGAAGGAATTTTGTGTCATTATAACAAATCTCAAATGGATTGGTTTTAGCTGGCACACTATCGCTGTATCCATAGCCAGCACGAATAGGACATATGATGCGTAAATTGTGTTCTAACGCAATGCGGATCAATGTAGAAGGCCAACGCACCATGGCGGACCCCATATGAGAAAATAAGATTGGATTGCCATTTATTGGCCCCATATCATGATAATTTTGGCTTCGACCATCTGGCAGAATTATAGTTTTAAACGGCTTCCATACCTCTGCTTCTAGCCAGCTATTGGAAACGCCTGCGATGTCTTTTTGAGAAGTCACCTTTAACTTGCTGCTACCCTTAGGCAGTTCGGTTAGCGTTAAAACGAGGCGTACAATATCGGTTTGAGAGCGAACATTCATTTTAGCGCTTATCGATTTGATTTGAGAACGCACTGTGCCCTCGCCCGTATTTCTTTTACCAGAAATCGCTTTTATATCTTCGCCTTCTACTAGCAAGCGCACCACCTGTTGCTCTGCTTTTGTTAATTGGAATGCGCCTTCTAGCAATTTATTGATTGTTTCTTGCCAATGAAATTTGGTCGTGACAACAAGCGCCATAGGCCCTTCATCTAAGGTTTGTTTAATACGCATGACACGAAAGAGCATAACGCCGCTCTTTTCTTTCAAATCAACCTTAATAAGTTTTTCTGTGTGCTGGGTTTTATACAACACATCTTGCACTGTACGAACTAAAGCTGCTCGCATGTCTATCGGGATTTTCAGCTGGTTAAGATCATCACCTGCTTTTGCATTGAAGCCATTTAGCGCGCCAACATTGCTGGCTTCAATCAATAATGAGCCACTAACGATAAATGCCGCTAGATTTTCATAGGGGTCCAAATGTTCTTTTAAATCAGGACGAACCATTTCAGCGCGTTGTAAGATCTTTTGCGCACGTTCTAAATGAGATTGATATGATTTATCAAATTCACCCGCACCCAAATCTTCGCAATCTGCAAGCTGCCCTGCTAAGTCGCTATCGTACCAATGGTCGATAAAGTCTTCAATCAATGATGGCTCAAGCGCAATTTCATAAATACGATCTACAATCATATCACGATCTATACTCGCTTGAGTTAGCGCATCTTTTGACTTGCTCATCATATATCCTCAAATATGAACTTGCTGTTGTAGGCGATAGTTATGAACTAAGCAATTGCACCATAAACTGTATCATTGGGAAGATGTTGTTTAGATGTGCTCGCCAAGTTTGCGAGAGCGATCTCAAAATGACGAGCACATCACATTTCCCTACATGTTCGGGGCAACAAACATTTCAGGAAACTCTATTTTCTTTTTTCTACGCAATAGCTTGTTCATTTTTTAACTAAGCACCATCCACCCACCACCGAACATCAATGTTATTGACAAGACTCTGTTTAGCTTTTGCATTGAGTTTGGAGATTTAACTATTCGATTGATTTGTGCAGCAAAAAGGATGAGGACAGCTGAGCCCACAGCTATCCCTAAAAAGGTCACTACAGACACGCTGACGAATTGCTTTAATTCAAAACGTGACACATCCATTATTTCTGGCAAAACAAGCGGAAATAAAACGATCATGTAAGGCGATAGGAAACAAGTAAAAACACCTGAACAAATTGCACCTAGCTTTCCTGATTTTTTTTGATTCTGACCTTGTGATACATCGTATCCGCCTCTCCAGATGGCTATCGCTAACCAAGCTAGATATCCCATCATTAGATATTTGCTATACTCAAAAAACTGCCGAAACGAATGAAACCAAGCGCCAAGACCCAAGCTGACAATTCCAACAATTATTAACCCGCCAATCGCAAAACCAAAACCAAATCCAACCGCGCCAAACACATCCTTGCTGGCTGATTTAACCACAAGCAGTAAAGCAACAGGACCTGGCGCAAGTGAGATTGCTAGCATTGTTAGAAAGAAAGAGGCAGCTTCATCATATGCCATTAGGATAACGCCATGAGTGATGTGCATTTCCAATTTTTTGCAATTTGATTTTAGTTAAATCTAAGAAGCAAACTTGCTGCGCCAAAAAGGCAGCATATGTATTGTGATGGATCATAATTACCTCCCCGTAATTGTTGATCATCACCTAAGAAATAATTCGCACAGCCTCATCTCCCAAATGGGGTATGAAGGTCTAAATAATTGATGTATTTGCAATAAATTTAGCGCCAAACAGAATGTTCTAAGCTCAAAATTAGCATAAGGTCTAATAGAGAAAACTATTGAAGCAATGGAAGCAGTGGAAACAAAATACTGACGTTTTGGCTAGAGCAGCGACTAACTCATAGTTTAATCATCGTTTCTTCTTTGGCGGTGCGAATGACGATCATTGTGAAAAAGCGAAGCACATTGTTTTGATCTCGAAAAAGGCGATCACACAACTCGTCAAACTCCTCCATGTCGCGCAAGCGCAGCATAAGAACTACATCTGTATTGCCAGTCACTGCATATGCGCTAGAGACCGCTTCTTCTTTTGTAGCAATATCAAGAAAGCGGCGCATGAACTGTTCGCTATGCACTTTTAATTCTACGGTGACGATTGCCTTTATCACTCTGCCAGCTTTTGCAGGATTGATAAGCGCCACGATGCGCTGAATTAAACCCGTTTTGTGCAAGCGCTGAACACGGCGCAAGCAACTTGAGGGAGATAAGCCCACCTCTTCTGCCATATCTACATTTGTGCGTGATGCATCTAGCTGCATGAGGTTGAGTAGTTTTCGATCGATTTTATCCATAAAGCAATCATAGTGAGGCAAATAACATTTGCAATATTATTGCACAAAAATCTAATTTTTGACCACAAATGCGAAACGACATGAGTTAGTAGATAAGCGAACTTAGGAGTTTTCAATGCCATCTACGTCATCAACATCACCTTTCTCATCTATTGTCAGTATCTTTAAAAGCACTCCAGAAGCCTTGAGAATTTATTGGGTGTTGGCGCGTATTATGGTGCCGATTACGATTGCTGGAGAATTCTTAATTAGAATTGGCGCGATTGAGGCAATAGCGCCAGCATTTGCTCCTATAATGGGCATTGTTGGCCTACCCCCAGAGTTGGGCTTGGCATGGCTAACAGCTATGCTTGTGAGCATGTGGGCAGCGGTGCCTCTTTTGTTCACGCTCGTACCAATTTCTAGTTTAAGCGTTGCAGATGTCACGATTTTTTCTGCCCTTATCTTATTTGCGCACGGTCTGCCGATTGAACAAAAGATCATTCAAGAGGCAGGGCCAAAATTTGCAATCACAACCTTATTGCGTATTGCTGGTGGACTTATTTATGCGATTATATTGCACCAAATTTTTACTAACACAGGTTGGTTTGCCAGCCCTGTAGATCCTATTTGGATTCCTATGGCGGCCACTTCTGAATGGAGCGATTTTTTCATTAGCTTATTTGAAACTATGGTATGGATGCTGGTCATTCTTGTGGGCTTATTTTGGATGCTTGAACTTCTCAAAGTTAGTGGCCTACTTGATATGATAATGGTTTTACTATCGCCGATTTTGCGCCTTGCGGGCGTTAAAGATGAAGCTGCCTATTTGACAAGCGTTGGGCTATTTCTTGGCATTTCATATGGCGCTGGATTATTGATACGCGAAGCAAAGTCTAAAAAAGTTTCACCAAAACAGATTTTTCTATCCTGCGTTTTTATGGGTTTTGCACACAGCGTTATTGAAGACACATTGTTTGTTATGGCGCTTGGGGCTGATGTCTATAGTGTTCTAATTGGTAGAGTTATATTTGCAATCATTGCCACTGCCGCAATTGCTGCGCTGATAAAACGAATATCTGATGAGGCATTTTATTCACATGCATTTTCTTTGAAAGCCATAGAGCGCAAATAAAAAATGCCCCAACCTACAAAGTTGGAGCATCGCAATAATATGGCTCTTAGGCCAATACATTTTTAAGTGCGGTTTTATTAGTTACCGCGACAAATCTTTTTGCAATCACGTAACTCTTTACGTGCCTCTTTTGCACATCCAAGAATAGGAGGAGAGGCAAGGTTACAAGTGGCTATTGATTGTTGTTTAGCTGCACGACAAATATTTTTACAAGCTCTACCATGTCTTTTGGCATGTTGTTTAATTTGCGAAAAGCAGCTTCTAACCTGCTGCATACTGCTGGCGTTACAATCTGCTAATAAACTCGGCCCATGATTTGCGTATACATTGCTGGTTGCTGACACAGAAATAATTAGAGAAAGTGATAAAAATATTTTACGCATGCTGAAGTATCTTCCATATTTTGTTTATCGCCCAGCAAACAACAACATATCTTTTTAGCTACCTCAATAGGTAATGTTACCTATAGGAAGTTAGGCATGCTCAAGTTCAAGATATAGCTAGTTTCTGTTAGCTCTATCTTTAGCTAGCAAAATGCCCCCTAGTGCTAACGAGTATACAAAACTAAACAGATACAGCCTTAAGCAAGGTTTGCTTTTTCACTTTACTTTTGACGCCCGAGAGTGACACCTCGCCACGTTTTAAAACCACAAAATCGTCTGCCAGCTTGTAGGCAAATTCAAAATATTGCTCCACCAAGACAATCGCCATTTCGTTGCGGTCCCTTAGATATTCAATCACTTTGCCAATTTGTTGAATTATGTTTGGCTGAATGCCCTCAGTGGGCTCATCTAACAAAAGCAAGTTTGGTTTTGTGATTAAAGCTCTTGCGATGCTTAATTGCTGTTGTTGGCCGCCTGAAAGGTCTCCACCTCTTCTATGCGCCATATCGCGCAGCACTGGAAACAGTTCAAAAATCTCATCTTCAATATAGTGCTGCGATTTTGGCAAGCAGGCAAAGCCTGTTTGTAAATTCTCTTTAACGCTCAGCAGCGGGAAAATATCTCGTCCTTGTGGCACATATGCAATGCCATTTGCAGCACGTTTGAAGGATGGCATTTTATCTACCTTAGCGCCTTCAAAATAGATTGAGCCACTAGAATGTGGATATGCGCCAGATATGGCTTTTAATAGGCTGGTTTTGCCCACACCATT
>JBGCEA010000083.1:0-2603 GCA_045105915.1 Nitratireductor sp. | reverse complement strand
CAGTTCACATGTGTGGCAGCATAAGCAGACGCGCTTAAGATGGCATATTCTACGCGCCCTTCAGTGTGGGCTGTTACCAAGCTGGCATAATCTTTTGCTGGATAAAGCTCAACATTTATGCCCAGCGCATCTTGAAGCGCTAGCTTAAACGGCTCAGCATAATTTAAATTTTGTGAAATATTTTCGCCCGTTACCAAGCCAACGCGCAAAGTGCCAATATCTTTTTGCCATTCAGCATTTACATGCGAACTTAGCGTTAAAGTGGCACATGTGCCAAATAGCACTGACATCAATATTTTGCGCATCATAAAGTCTCTAAACTGAATTAAGTATCTAAAAGAATCGTTGCTATGTTAGGCGATTTTGAACGAAATAGGAAATTGCCTTGAGATAATTTCATTTTACCTGATAATAGCAAAATTAATTTTATGAGTTGAGCACATGGCGAGAGCTTTTTTATTTATATTAGACTCCTTTGGTATTGGAGGCGCACCAGATGCTAAGGCATTTGATGATTTGGGATCCAACACGCTAGGCCATATTGCTAAAGCTTGCTTTGAAGGCAAATGCGATAAAGCGGGCGTTAGAGCTGGCAAATTAAACTTACCAAACATGGAGGCACTTGGCCTTGGCTTAGCGGCTAAAAATGCATGTGGTCAATTGCCAATGGGGTTTTTGAATGCGCCAAAAATAAATGGGTTTTGGGCCAGCGCTCAAGAGGTCTCTAAGGGCAAAGACACGCCCTCAGGCCACTGGGAAATTGCAGGTGTGCCTGTCACAACAGACTGGGGCTATTTTCCTAAAACAGAGCCCACTTTTCCTAAAGAATTGATGGATGAGATATTAAGCGCCAGCGATGTAGATGGCATTTTAGGCAATAGGCACGCCTCTGGCACACAGATCATTAGCGAGTTAGGTGAAGAGCATTTAAAAACAGGAAAGCCAATTTGCTACACATCTGCAGATTCTGTTTTTCAAATTGCAGCACATGAGCAAAGCTTTGGGCTGGAGCGTCTTTATGCTTTTTGTGAAAATGTGTTTAACATTACAAAAGGCATGAATATTGGGCGTGTGATTGCTCGTCCGTTTGAAGGTGATAGTGCTGAAAATTTCATTCGCACCGGCAACCGCAAAGACTATTCAATTAAACCACCACAGCCCACACTTTTAGACATGACAAAAGCAAATGGGCGCGAGATGATTGCCATTGGTAAAATTGCTGACATTTATGCGCATTGCGGGCCGACTAAAATTGTAAAAGCCAATGGTAATAAAGCATTGGGCGATGCAACCTTAAAAGAAATGAAAACTGCACCAGAGGGTAGTTTTTTGATGACCAACTTTGTTGATTTTGATTCTTTATATGGCCATAGGCGCGATGTGTTTGGCTATGCAAAAGCACTCGAAGATTTTGATGTATTTTTGCCTCAACTCATGGATGCGATGAAAGAAGATGATTTGATGATTATCAGCGCAGACCATGGGTGCGATCCTACATGGGTTGGCACTGAGCACACGCGCGAGCAAGTGCCAGTCTTAGCCTATAGCCCATCTATGGCAAGTGGCACTATAAAGACAGGTACAGGCGGCACGCGCACTAGCTTTTGCGATATTGGCGCGACCATTGCTGAGCACTTAAAAATTGAATCTTTGAAAAATGGAACCAGTATTTTTGGAAATCCGCAATGATTGCAAAAGCTGAATTACATTGCCACATAGAAGGCACGGTTGATCCAAAACTTGTTCTTGAACAAGCCAAATTATATGACGTTGATACAAGTAGCTATGTTGACCCTAAGGCTGGATATTTGTGGACTGATTTTCCTTCTTTTTTGCAATCTTATGATTTTGTAGCAAGTCTATTTAGAACACCAGAAGACTACACACGCCTCACTCAAAATTATTTCGATCATTTATCTGATGATGGCGCAATTTATGCCGAGTTGTTTGTCTCGCCCGATCATGCGGTTCGTATTGGCTGTTCTTATTCCACGCTCATAGAGGCCATAGCTGAAGGCATGAAAATGGCCAAAGACAAAACAGGTATTGAAGGGCGAATAATTGTTGTTGGTGTGCGCCATAGCGGTGTTGAGGCAGTTGAAAATGCAGCGCGCTTAACAGCGCAAAATCCGCATGAAATGGTTACGGGTTTTGGCATGGCAGGTAATGAAACCTTTGGACAGGTTAAAGACTTTGCAACTGCTTTTAAAATTGCAAAAGATGCAGGCTTACAGCTAACCACACATGCTGGCGAATTTTGTGGCGCGCAAAGCGTTGCAGACTCACTTGATTATTTGCACGTTGAACGCATAGGCCATGGCGTTAGGGCTATAGAAGACCCAAATTTGGTAAAACGTTTGGCGGACGAAAAAATAACACTTGAAGTATGCCCAGGCTCAAACATTGCATTAAATGTGTATGAAGATTTAAACGCGCACCCTTTGCGACTGCTTGAAGAAGCCGGCTGTGATGTGACGCTAAATTCTGACGATCCGCCACACTTTCATACGAGTTTAAAAAACGAATACATGCTTGCCAAAGATCAATTTGGCTATAATGATGAAGCGCTTTTAGGCTTTACTAAAAATGCAATTAAGGCCGCC
>JBGCEA010000082.1:0-17298 GCA_045105915.1 Nitratireductor sp. | reverse complement strand
TCGCGCATGCTAATTGGCGGTGGCCCAGAAGACACCAGACGTGTGGTGTCTAGATCATATGATTGTAGCTTTTGCAAAAAGCCTTTTCTTCTGTCTAAGCCGCGCGTGTCACGATCTGCATCGCCGCCAATAAAACCAATTTTCGTATATCCAAGTTCAACAAAATGTTCTGCAATTAAACTTGCCGCTTTTGCATTTGAAAATCCCACTACCTCATCAATCGGATCATTTGGAATGTCCCATAACTCGATAACAGGAATGCCAGAGCTTTTAAGCAGCTTTTCGCATCGCGGTGTGTGATAGCCGCCAGTCACAATAAAGGCCTCTGGCCTTTTTTGAAGGAACTCTTCAATAATACGTTCTTCTTCTTTCAGGGAATAACCTGTGTGACCCAACAAAATTTGCAAGCCACTATTTGCAAGTCCATCTGCTAGGCCGCTTAACGTTTCTGCAAAGTTGGCGTTGTTGATAGAAGGAACTGTAACGGCAATAAAGCCAGTCTTGTTTGAAGAAAAAGCAGCTGCTGTACTGTTGAAAATATAACCAAGCTCATCTGCTGCTGCTTGTATTTTTTCTTTAGTTGCATTGTTGATAGATGAGTTTTGTTTAAATGCGCGCGATACCGTCATGGAGGAAACTCCAGCGAGATTTGCGACGTCTAACATGGTTGGCTTTTTATTTGGCATGTTCATTTAACTCAAAAACATCATTTAGGTTACAATCTGTAATAGCGGCCAATAAGTCAATTCTCATTTTTGTTGGCAAGTGGTTTGCCCTTTTTTTATTTCTACTTTTAAGGCCACACTTGGTTGAACCTTTGCACCAGAAATTTTTGCAACCAAATTACGAGCGCTTGTTGTACCCATTTGAGTAAGCGGGGTGATGGTTGTTGTGATTTGTCTATTAAGCACTGTGTTTATGTTTAAATCATTACAACCCACAATGCCAATGTCTTGAGGGATTTTAACGCCATGCTTTTCGCAATACATTGTGCCACCAAAGGCCATGTTGTCGTTTAGATAAAAAATAACATCTGGCTTTTTTGGCGTATTCTCCATCAATTGCTTGGTGGCTTGTTGCCCAGAATCAAAAGTTGCATCGTTTGAACTGGAATCGATTTTGCAAAACTCAATCGATTTCTTTTTGAAGGCGTCTTGAATGCCGTTTAGTCTGTTTTCAGACCTTTTGTCTTTGCCGGTATTCACGCCAATATAAGCAGGGTTTTTATAGCCAAGTTTTGCTATGTATTCACCAATTAAAAATCCAGCTTTATAGTGATCTATTCCAACACAAATATCGATTGGCGTTTTAGAATAGTCCCATATTTCTAGGGTTGGAATGCCTGTCGCTTTGATTAGTCTTTTTGTTTTTGTCGTATGATCAACGCCCGTTAGAATGATGCCGGCAGGGCGCCAACTTATCATTCGCTCTACCCAAACCTCTTCACTTTTCTCGCTATAGTCATTCACATCGAAGATGGTTTGAAAGCCGCCATGCTCAAAGGTTGAGCGCATTGAGTTGAAAATCTCAGCAAATACAGAACCAAAAATGGTGGGAACAGACACGCCAATTAAAGGCGAACTTGATGCAGCGAGCGTTGCCGCTGCGTTGCTTGGGTGATAGCCAATTGATCTTGCTATTTGTATGATTTCGTCTCGTTTTTGCTCCGAAACGCCTTCAACACCGCGCATGGCGCGCGACACACTCATGATGCTCACTTGCGCTAAGCGTGCAACGTCTTCAATTTTTGGAGACTTCATTTTTGCGTGCTTCATGCCGTTATCTTCTGTTTATCATTTTTCAGATTGTGCATAGTTACAGTGTCTTAGCATAGGTTTTACGTTAGCGCTAACGTGTTTATTAACTTTACCCAGTTGTATCATCTTTAAATTTCATACTTAATCAAATTACTGATTTGACCAGCCGAGTGAGGAGACCTGCTGCGTGCCAAAGATTACTTTTGAAAAACTTGAAAAAAGTTACGGATCGGTACGCGTATTGCCGCCACTTGATTTGGTTTTAAATGATGGTGAGTTTACTGTTTTTGTTGGCCCATCTGGTTGTGGCAAATCTACGACGCTGCGTTGCTTAGCTGGCCTTGAAGAATTGTCTGGTGGTCAAATTTATTTTGACGATAAGCCAATTGGTCATTTACCTCCCAAAGAGCGCGATATTGCGATGGTGTTTCAAGACTATGCGCTTTATCCGCATATGAACATTGCAAAAAACATGTCGTTTGCTTTGCGTTTGGCAAAAGTGCCAAGCGCTGAAATTAACACGAAAGTAAAACGTGTCGCTGATTTGCTCAATATTGGGCATTTGCTGGACAGAAAACCGGCTGAGCTTTCTGGTGGTCAAAGACAGCGTGTTGCAATGGGCAGAGCAATGGTGCGCGATGCTTCGACGTTTTTGTTCGATGAGCCGCTTTCAAATTTAGATGCAAAGCTGCGCGCAAAAATGCGTACAGAGCTTGCAGAGATGCGCAACCAGCTAGAAAAAAATATGGTCTATGTAACGCACGACCAAATTGAAGCCATGACACTGGGTGATCGAATTGTGGTGATGGCAGATGGCCTTGTGCAACAGCAAGGCACACCAGAAGAGCTTTATACAAAACCAGCCAACAAATTTGTTGCGGGTTTCATTGGTAGTCCTTCAATGAATTTTATTGACGGTGCATTGACCCAAAAAAGTGGTGCGCTGCACGTTGTGGGTAATGGCTATTCTTTGAAACTCTCTAGTGAGCAAAAAAGCCGATTGAAAGATGTAAAAGACAAAGATGTGAGCGTTGGTATTCGCCCATCTTCCTTTAGCACCAATACAAAAGCCGGCAGCTCAATAGAGCTTGGCGTTATTGTTTGCGAATATCTTGGCAATCAATCAGTTTTGTTCACGCGTTGCGGTGATGCAGATGTTGTGGTTGAGACTGACCAATTTGAAAAAATTAAACCGGGCACAAAGCTTAAGTTCAATGTGAGCCCGCAAGACATCATGCTTTTTGACAAGAAAAGCGGATTAAGACTTTAACTAAATTCAGTAATCGGGAGGATCCATTATGCTGAAAACCTTTACACGTCTATCTTTGTCTGCTGCAACAATTGTTGCAGGGGCAGTAGCTGCCTTTGCTGGGCCATATGATGCCTTTAAAGGGCAAACTATTACTGCGATATTCCCAGCGCACCCGCACTATAATGCGGTTATGAAAGTGCTTCCAGAGTTCACTAAAGAGACTGGTATTAGAGTTGAAGTAGATCAGCTTCAGTATTTGAAACTTCGTGAAAAATCGACACTCGAGCTTACTAAAAACAAAGGCGAATATGACTTGATGTCATATGTGGTTTTCTCAAAAGCTGATTATGTTTTTGCTGACCAACTAGAAAACCTAGCGCGTTATTTCATGAACCCAAAACTATCTGATCCTAATTATGATGCAGATGATTTGATTGATGGCTACGTGCAAAATATTGGTGTGGCTGGTGGTGCTAAAGGTTATTTACCTGGTCCTACTGGTTCACTTTTTGGTATTCCATTTGGTTCAGAGACATCTATTCTTGGCTATCGTAAAGACATCTTTGAAAAGCATGGTTTGAAAGTGCCACAAACATATGACGAAATGTTAGATGTTGCTTGTAAAATTCCTCAGCTAGAGCCTGGTATGGGCGGTCTTGCTTCTCGTGCGGCTTCTGGCCACCACGCTTCGCACGCTTTCTTGCTACACTTAGCGCCACTTGGCGGTCGTATTTTTGATGATGGCTGGAACCCAATTGTTAACAATGCTGCTGGTGTTAAAGCTGCACAAGCGCTGAAAACAATTGTTGATTGCGGCACAGAAGGCGCGGCAACATTTGGCTTTGCAGAAGCGGGTGCTTCATTCTTGCAGGGTAACTCAGCAATGTTCTTAGATTCAACTGTATTTGCAGGCCAAGTGAACAACCCTGATAAGTCTAAAGTTGTTGGTAAAATTGGTTGGGCTCCACACCCAGTTGGTGTGCGTGCTGGTTCGCAAACAGGTGGCTTTGGTGTTGGTATTCCTAAAAATGCTGAAAACAAAGAAGCTGCATTTTTGTTAATGCAATGGCTGACTTCTAAGAAAGCAGATAAGCTTATTGCACTTGCTGGTGGTAATCCATCACGCCAGTCAACGCACCAAGATGCTGAAGTGAATGCTAAATTCCCTCACATGAAAACATTTGGTGAAGCTTTGAAAAATGCTGATCCAGACTGGCGTCCAATCATTCCAGTATGGGGTAAAATTAACGCTGACTTGGGTACTACACTTTCTAAGGTTTTAACTGAAGGTGCAGACATTCAAACATCACTAGACGGTGTTGCAGAGCGTGCAGCGGCTATTATGGATGAAGCAGGTTACAATACCTGGAAATAAACATATTGAGTTGTCGCCCAACATGGTTTGGGCGGCGACTTCTACTTATAATAAATTACGTTTTTATTTTCGGCTTTTGCCGTTAACTGGATTGATAGTTAGATGAATCTTGCAAGCAAATTAAATAGAGGAACACCTTATGTGTTTTTGGCTCCTGCCGTTTTGTTGATGGCTGTGGCGCTCTTATATCCGATTGGATATATGATTTATGCGAGTTTTCTTGATTGGAATCCTTCACAAAGAATTGGCGAAGCTGACTTTGTGGGACTTAGAAATTATATAAATTTATGGAATGATGAGGCCTTTAGAGAGAGCACTTGGGTAACAATTAAATTTGCCTGTGTTGTTGTAACGCTCGAAATGCTTATGGGTGTTGGGCTTGCGCTTTTATTAGATCGGAACATTAAGGGCATGGCGGCGCTTCGCACCATTTTCATTTTGCCCATGATGATTGCTCCAATTGTTGTAGGTTTGATGTGGAGATATATGTACCACCCAACGGTTGGTATATTTAACCGAACACTGAAAGACTGGGGCTTTGAATCTATTCCATGGCTTTCAGATTCTACTTGGGCATTTATTGCGATTGTTATTGCCGATGTTTGGCAGTGGACTCCCTTTATTTTCATCTTGGCATTAGCCGCATTGCAGTCTTTGCCAAAGTCTACCCTAGAGGCGGCTTCGTTAGATGGTGCGAGTGAATGGCAAAAAATATTCCATATAAAAATTCCGCTCATGATGCCGGTTCTAATTGTTACGCTTTTATTGCGCTTAATCGATTCATTCAAAGTGCTAGAAGTTGTGTTTGTGCTAACCAATGGTGGGCCAGGCTTGTCTACCGAGATCTTGAGTTTGCGCATTTATAGAACTGCACAAGAGTTCCAAGAACTTGGCGTTGCAGCGGCAATGTCTAACTACTTACTAATTTTATTGATGTTACTCACAATTGCGATGTTTGCTTACAATGCATTGTCTGAGCGCCGTGCTGCTCGCATTCGCGCTGTAGCTGAGGAGAATGTATAATGCCAAGCCAAAGCAATAAGCAAAATCCATTATTCTTTGTCATCATCTTGTTGTTGATCTTTATGGCATTGGGCCCAATCGTTCTGATGCTCACCACATCTTTTAAAACCAATGTGGATGTAAATGATGCTAGCGTCAGCGCACTGTTTTTTACGCCAACCATGAAAAACTATGAAGCCGTTTTGTGCGATGTGTTGTGGTATGAGCCTGCTAGCGTAGATTATTGCGATCCTACCTTTAGCCGTGCTTTGGGCAATTCTATATTTATTGCACTCGTCTCTACAGCCATAACCTTAATTGTGGGTTGTATGGCGGCTTATGCTTTGGTTCGTTTTCGTTTTATGGGCAGAGGCACAATGTCTATGACAACGCTGCTCATGCGCATGGTTCCTCCTGCCGTGCTGCTTGTTCCTGTTTTTGGTATTTGGACATTTCAATACGGGCTAGATGGTTCTTACACAGGCATAATTTTGGTTTATGTCGCGATGAATTTGCCCTTTGTAATTTGGATATTACAAAGCTTTATTGTTCAGGTGCCTATTCAGTTAGAAGAGGCGGCAAAAATGGATGGCGCAAATCCGTTGCAAGTTTTCTTCCTCGTGGTTTTGCCTCTTATCAAGCCAGGTCTTGCGGCTGCCGCTATCTTTACCTTCCGCATTGCATGGAACGAGTTCTTACTCAGTAATGCGCTTTCAAGCAGAGGCACCAGAACTGTGCCTGTGACAATTGTAAATTCCATCACAGAGTATGACATTGACTGGGGTGTTATTATGGCCACAGGCATGTTGCTGGCAGTGCCTCCAATCATCTTTACTTTCATTGCCTCTAAGCAAATTATTACAGGCATGACTGCTGGCGCAGTTAAGGGCTAACTGAATGTGGGAGTGGCTCTTATCCTCTATAGATCCATTACGCGATCATACGGTAGGCTTTGAAGTTGCTTGGCATGGTAGGCTCATGGTTTTTGCGTGGAGTTTTTTAATTCCAATTGGCATTATTGCAGCGCGATTTTTTAAAATTGCACCGCGCCAAAAATGGCCAGAAGAATTGGATAATCAATTATGGTGGTACACGCATCAGGTGCTCCAATATATTGGCACGCTTATGATGCTCGTTGCTATTTGGCTCATTTGGAAAGTTAGCTCAGACATTAGCATGAGCGAAGGGGCGACTTTTATTCACCTTTTAGCTGGCTGGACAACGGTTAGCTTGTGCAGTGCGCAAGTGCTTGCAGGTTGGCTGCGTGGCTCTAAGGGTGGGCCTACAGAAGTTGAGCGAACTGGAACAGTGCGCGGCGATCATTATGATATGAGTGAGCGCAGAAAAAAGTTTGAGCATTTTCATAAAACCTTTGGCTATATTTGTTTGCTCATTGCCTTTAGCGCCGTCATGAGCGGGCTTTGGATAAGTAATGCACCCAATTGGATGTGGTTATGCATTTTTGCGTGGTGGATTTTCTTGATTGCTGTTTTTGTTAAATTGCAATCTAAAGGAAATGTAATTGATACCTATCAAGCGATATGGGGGATAGACCCCAATTTGCCCGGTAATAAAGATAAGCCAATTGGCTGGGGCATAAAGAAAATTAGCGATAAGTTAGAGCTATAAACTCTTAAATTTATAATTGTTATTTCTAATAAAATGCGGCGCTATAATCTGTATGGCGCCGCATTATAATGGCTCGCTTTCGGTTACGAGCCAAGATCTGTATGTTTAAGTGTCGAAGTGATTGCAAGTGGTTACGTGGTGATGAATTTTGCCATCAAAATATGCGTCTACCATTTCACCTGTAAGCTCTTTTGATTTTGCTCTGGCATCGCTTTCAAGCGCTTTATCCATTGCGGCTAAATCTGGATAGCTAATTGCCAAAATGAGCGGAAACTCTGGTGCGCCTTCATCACGATCTTGCGAAAACATAACGCGTACTTCACTAGCGCCTGTAAACTGTTTCCACACAGGGGCAAGGCGCTCAATCGCAAATGCTTCAAAGGCTTGTTGTGAGCCTTCTTTTAGTGTGCCTTCAAAAAATGCAAAACGTGTAATCATGAAAAGTGTTCCTTATTTGGGCCTTTGAAATATTCCATTACTGCCGCTTGGTCTTCACCGCCCAAGCCTGCTGCCGTTAGCATTTTGTGTATTTCCATACATAAAGCTGTCATTGGCATTGAGGTGTTGGTTTGGTTTGAAAGCTCTTGCGCGAAGGCTAGATCTTTTACCATATTGTCTATGCGCCCAGTTCTTGCATAATCTTTGGTTGCAAAGCGCGGCATGTATTCTTGTAATAGGGCGCTGTCTGCACGCCCGCCTTTTAGGGCTAGCGGAATTTTTTCTGCATTTACGCCCGCATCAATGGCAAGTTGGGTTGCTTCTGCAACCGCCAAAAAGCCCAAGCCGCATAACACTTGATTGATAATTTTTGTGGTTTGTCCAGCGCCGCTTGGCCCCATATGGGTGTAGTTTTTAGCAACATCTTTTAAGCATTTGTGTGCTTCGTCAAAGGCCTCTTGCGTGCCGCCAGCCATTAAGGTCAATTCGCCAATTAGGGCTTTGGGTGCGCCGCCTGAAAGGGGGCTATCTACCCACATTAGGCCTTTTTCTTCAGCTTTAGCCGCTAGTTCTTTTGTGGTGTTTGGATCGATAGAAGACATGTCTATAAATACAGTGCCTTTTTTGGCGCCCTCGGCTGCGCCATCTTTACCAAAGGCTGCAATGTCTACAATTCTTGCAGCGTTAAGGCTAAAAATTACAAAGTCTGCATTAGCCGCAGCAGATGCCGCGCTTTTTGCGCCAATGCCACCAAGCTTTGTAAGTTCAGCAACTTTGTCTTTATCAAGATCAAATATATGAAGTTCATTGCCAGTTTCGAGAAGGCGTGTGCCAATGGCTCCGCCCATAGCGCCAGCGCCAATTAATGCTACTTTATTGGTCATAGAATTTCCTTACTTAAAGGTTCATTTAGTCGGCTTACAATTTTATCAATAACGCTTTCTTGAGAGCCAGAAATATCAATTGCTATTTTGTGCTCATCTTTTGAGGGCACTTGCAAAGCCGCGAATTGGCTATCTAAAAGTGAGGTTGGCATAAAATGCCCCTCGCGCTTTGCCATACGATTGGCAATGAGTTCTTTGCTGCCATCAAGATATATAAAGCAAACAGGCTCACCTGCTTTTTGTGTGATGAAATCACGGTAACTTTTTTTAAGGGCAGAGCAGCCAACAAAGCTCAAGCCTTTAATATTAGCCAGCTCTTTGGCAACGATTTCAAGCCAAGGCCAGCGATCTGCATCTTGGAGGGCTTCGCCCTTGCTCATTTTATCTATATTGGCTTGAGGGTGAAAATCATCTCCGTCAATATAGGTGCCAGATAGATGTTTAGCGAGCGTCGCGCCTATGGTAGATTTACCACAGCCTGCAACGCCCATTACAACAAATAGTCTTGTTTGTTTACAAAGAGGCTGTAATTCCGCCATCGACATAAAGTGTGTGTCCATTTACAAAAGTTGAAGCTGGCGAAGATAAGAAGATACAAGCGCCAACCAATTCGTCAACATTGCCCCATCTACCAGCAGGTGTGCGTTTTTCTAACCATGCGCTAAATTCTGGATCTGCAACTAAAGCTGCATTAAGCGGCGTATCAAAATAACCGGGCGCTAAGGCGTTGCATTGCAAGCCATGTTTTGCCCAATCTGTTGCCATGCCTTTAGTCAAATTGCCGACAGCGCCTTTTGTGGCGGTGTATGGCGCAATGCCAGGGCGCGCGAGCGAAGTTTGCACGGAAGCAATATTTACAATTTTGCCAGTGCCGCGTTTTATCATGTGGTTTGCAACGGCTTGACCCACAGCAAATACAGAAAATACATTTGTCGAAAGAAGCTTTTCAAACATATCAGCAGGGTAGTTTTCTAATTCAGTTCTAAACTGCATGCCCGCATTGTTGACCAAAATATCGATACTTGTTTCGTTTGCTTCAAACGCATCAATCGCTTGTTTTGCGCCTTCGTGGTCTGTCACATCAAATGGCAGTTCATGAACAGTTGCGCCGCTTGCACGTAATTCGCTTGCAGATTTTGCTAATTTGTCTGCATCACGTCCATTTAGCACAATATTTGCACCAGCTTGGCTCAAGCCAAGTGCCAACGCGTAGCCAATGCCTTGTGATGAGCCGGTTATTAATGCTGTTTTGCCCGTTAAATCGAACATTGTTTTTCCGTTTAGCAATTTGCCCTCTTTTCTTCTCGACAATTCGTATGAATTAGATATATGTTATCGATAACATTTACAAGATTTAAGTCAAGGAATTTACAATGTCCAAGCCAGAAATACTTCAAATAGGTGAACTGCCAGCATGGGATGAAGACCCGCTAAATAGCAAGTATAAAATGCATCGCTATTTTGAAGCGCAAGACAAAGACGCTTTTGTAAAAGCGTGTGCAGGCAATATTAAAGGCGTGGTGACAAGAGGCGATCTTGGCATTGATGCCAGTACTATTAATTCACTTCCAAATTTAGAAGTTATCGTGGTTTATGGTGTTGGATATGATGCAGTTGATATTGAAGCTGCTAAAGCCAAAAATGTGAGTGTAACCAATACGCCTGATGTTTTGACAGCCGATGTTGCTGATTTTGCTATTCTGGCCATGCTTGCGCAGTCTCGCGGCTTAGTTGGTTGCGAAAAATGGGCGCGCGATGGTAATTGGATAGACAATGGCATGTATGCATTGGGTAGCCGCGTTAACGGCAGAAAAGCAGGTGTTTTAGGGCTAGGACGTATTGGCTTTGAAATAGCAAAACGCTTAGCCGCTTTTGATATTGAGATTGCATATTCTGATGTGAGCGAAAAAGACTATGCAAAAGATTGGAAGTTTATCAAAGACCCAGTTGAACTTGGTGAGTTTGCTGATTTTTACTTTGTAACACTGTCTGCCTCTGCTGCAACGCGCCATATTGTAGATACTAAAGTCATGGATGCGGTGGGGCCAAATGGTATGGTTGTTAATGTGTCTCGAGCTGCAAACATAGATGAATTGGCTTTGTTAGATGCGCTTGAAAGCAAAAAGCTTGGCTCTGCTGCCATTGATGTGTTTGAGGGCGAACCTAATATCAATCCTCGTTTCTTGGCATTAGATAATTGCCTTTTGACACCGCACCATGGTTCGGGCACGATAGAAACCAGAAAAGATATGGGACAATTGTTGCGTGATAATTTGGATGCGCATTTTGACGGCAAGCCATTGCTCACACCTGTGATTTCAAACAGCAATTAATATCGGTTATTTAAGGAAAAATTTATGCGTGCAATTGTTATTCACAAAGCAAAAGACTTACGCGTTGAAGACGTTGAAAGTGAAGCGCTAAAAGCTGGCCAAGTTAAAATTAAAATGGCCACTGGCGGTGTTTGCGGCTCTGACCTTCATTATTATAATCATGGTGGTTTTGGGCCCATTACCTTGAAAGAGCCTATGATTTTAGGCCATGAGGTTTCTGGTTTTATTTCTGAGTTAGGTGAGGGCGTTGACGATTTTTCGGTTGGAGATTTGGTAGCCGTTTCACCTTCTCGCCCATGCTATGATTGTGAATATTGCCATAAGGGGCAGCATAATCATTGTTTGAATATGCGCTTTTATGGCTCTGCTATGCCTTTTCCTCATATTCAGGGCGCTTTTAGAGAAGAAATGGTTGCAGATGCAAGCCAATGCGTTGTGGCAAATGGTTTGAGTGCTGGTGAGGCCGCAATGGCTGAGCCGCTCTCTGTTTGTTTACATGCTACACGGCGCGCTGGCGAAATGCTTGGCAAAAATGTTCTTATCACTGGCGCAGGGCCTATTGGTAGTCTTTGTATTTTGGCTGCAAAATGCGCTGGTGCTAAACAAATTACAGTCACAGACGTTTCTTCTGCCGCACTAGAATTTGCCAAATCAATTGGTGCTGATAACGTGATTAATACAATGGATGCGCCACAAACGCTTGAAGCATATGCCGCTAATAAAGGTAGTTTTGATGTGTTGTTTGAATGCTCTGGTGTTGAAGTTGCGCTGCGAAGCGCCATACCAACCATGCGTCCAAAAGCCATAATTATGCAATTAGGGCTTGGGGGCGATATGTCTTTGCCAATGATGCAAATTACAGCCAAAGAGTTAGAGCTTAGAGGTTCTTTTCGCTTTCATGAAGAATTTGAAGTGGCAATTGAACTCATGCGTAAGGGCGCTATTGATGTAAAGCCGCTGATTACGCACACTTTGAGCTTAGAGGATGCGCAATCTGCATTTGATATTGCTGCGGACAGAAATCAGTTTAGCGTAAAAGCGCAAATTGAGTTTGCAAAAAGCGCTTAAGCAAGAAGCATTCAAGTACTTGTCTTGAACTTAAAAGTCTGTGCTAGCACCAATCGCTTCTAAGGCGGCTTTTGCAACCACAATGTCTTGTTCGCCTGAACCTGAGCCAACGCCAATACCGCCTATCACTTCATCATTTACGATGATGGGTAGGCCGCCTGGCAAGCCAGACACTTGGCCATTTGTAGCGGCTGCAATGCTTAGGTGATATTCTTGGGGTATTGCAGTTCCAGGTTTTCCAACAGATGCGGCTGTTAAGGCTTTTGCATGGGCGCTTTTGCGGCTTAAAAACTTAGATCCGCTCATTCTAATTTCGCCATGGGTTTCGCCTGACTGATCGACGATGATAATACATTGGGGCACACCCATTTTTTCTGCCTCTGCAATAGCGGCTTGAAGCATTTTCATGACAGCAGAATGGGAAAGGGTGGTTTGGCTTAAGAAATTCGACATTGCAATTACCTCGTTCAATACTTTGGGTGTTATCGATAACATGATTGTAGCGAGTATCAATTTTTTGTCAAAGAAATCACATACCTTATTTTTGAAATTTTGCCTCTTGCAAAACAACATTTCTGGCGTATGGTCTTTTGAGTAAGAGTGCAAATTTTCATTTTAGTGATTGTGCTTTTGCTTATTTAAGCTCCAATAAAATGTGACTAATATGCCTAAAAGTCTTCTACCTTTACTTGCTTTATTGCTCGGGTCGGGTTTTTTGTTTTTTGCCGGTGGTATCAATGGTTTGTTACTGCCAATAAAAGGTGCGGATGAAGGTTTTTCGACGCTCACCTTAGGCTTTCTAGGTACAGGTTGGTCTGTTGGCTATATTCTTGGCTGTTTAAAAGTGCCAAAGCTGGTGGCGAAAGTGGGGCATGTTAGATCGTTCAGCGTTATGGCAGCGGTTGCTTCATTGTCTATTCTCTTGTCTGCCCTCATAATTTACCCAATTGCGTGGATTATTCTTAGAGCCTTAGCTGGTTTTGCTTTTGCTGGCGCTGCGATGATTGTTGAGGGCTGGCTGACCGATAAAACTGAAGTGAAGTCACGCGGTTCGGTTTTTGGCATTTATACAATGGTCAACTTATTTGCGAGTACGCTAGGCCAGCTGTCTCTAGCCTTTAGTGAAACCATTGGCATTGGCTTCTTCATTTTTGGCGCTGTATTTTATTCGCTTGCTATTTTGCCAACTGCCATTTCTGCATCTAGTGCGCCCGCGCAAATTAATAGAGCTGAACTCGATATGAAAGCACTTTGGCGCAACTCGCCTATCGCGCTTGTTGCCATTTTGTTTGTTGGCATTTCAAATGGAGCCTTTGGCACGCTTGGCGCGGTATATGCCAAAGACATAGGCTTGAACTTAACTTACATTGCGTTGTTTATGAGTGCGCCAATTTTAACTGGAGCATTATTTCAAATACCAGTGGGGTATTTGTCAGATCGAATGGATAGACGAATTGTATTGGTGGGACTTGGCATAATCGCAATTGCTTCTGATTTGCTGTTTATCTTTTTACTATCGATTGATCCGATGCTCTTGCTTGTAAAGTCTGCATTATTGGGCGCTGCTATCTTTGCCATGCATCCTATTATTATTGCGCATGCCAATGACCACGCAGAAGAAGGCACTGGGCTTCAGGTTTCTGGCGGCTTGTTATTGATTTATGGTGTTGGCTCTATCGTAGGACCTCTGGTTGCTGGCGTTGGTATGACACTTATTGGCCCATCGGGGCTGTTTGCCATGATGCTCGTTTCGCATGTGGTTATTGTGCTTTATACGCTTCTGCGTCTTTCAAAACGTGAAGCGGTTGCACAAGAAGATAAGGGTGCGTTTGTTGTGACAATTCCTGTTAGAGGTAGCACGCCGCAAACAACAGTATTGTCTGGTCAATCGGTTGAGAATGAGGATGAGACTGATACCAAAAAATAAGATCATCTGCGACTTAAGAAGCATTTGAAAGGTGCTTGAAGTGGGAAGTGATTTGAATAGAGTGCAGTTTAAAATATTATAGTGAGTCAGTAGGTAATGCCTATTGTTTGGGAGTGAGTGCGTAATGTCTGTTGAATTTAGAAGTGCGAATGATATTCGCAGCGATTTTTCTAATGCAATGTCTTTAATGTATCGTGCAGAAGTGCCTGCCTATGGCGATTTGATTAGTATTGTTGAGCAGATCAATAAAAAAACTTTGAACGCAAATCACAGCGCTGATTTGCACCTCAATCTTGAAGAAGACATTGATCGTATTTCGCAAGAGCGCCATGGCGCTATTCGTCTTGGAACTGCCAAAGAACTTGCAATGATGGCGCGTGTTTTTAGTGTGATGGGAATGGTTCCAGTTGGCTATTATGATTTGTCAGTTGCAGGCATTCCAGTGCACTCAACTGCCTTTCGCCCCATCAAGCGAGAAGACCTAGCGGTCAACCCTTTTAGAGTTTTTACATCGCTCTTGCGCCTTGAGTTGATTGAAGATGAGGCGCTGCGTGAGCGCGCACAAATTGCACTTGATAAACGCAATATTTTTTCTAAAAAAGCAATTGAGCTCACAGGCCAAGCAGAAACTGAGGGTGGCCTTAATGATGGAGATGCAAAGCACTTTGTGAGTGAAGTGATTGAAACTTTTAGATGGCATAAAGATGCATGCATTGAGCATGAAGTCTTTTTAGCGTTGAAAAATTCGCATGCTTTGATAGCCGATGTCGTTTCATTTAAAGGGCCACATATCAATCACTTAACGCCTCGTACTTTAGATATTGATTCAGCGCAAAGCGCTATGATTGAACATGGCTTGCCAGCTAAAGAAATCGTTGAGGGGCCACCACCTAGAAAGTGTCCAATTTTATTACGCCAGACCGCATTTAAAGCTTTGGAGGAATCTGTTCGTTTTCCAAAAACAGGTGGTGAATGGGTAGAGGGTGAGCACACTGCAAGGTTTGGAGAGATTGAACAACGCGGCGCAGCGCTAACACCAAAGGGACGCGCACTATATGATGAAATTTTGATGGGTGTGAATTCTAGCGATCCTAATTATAACCAAAATTTGCAAAAGGCATTTGAAGTGTTTCCAGATAATTGGCGCGAAATGTATGATGAAGAATTGGCGTATTTCAAATTTTCAGTTGGTGAAAAACGCAAAACGAGCACAATTGAAAAGGGCGCTTCTATTGGGGCATTGTTAGATGCTGGCATTCTGGTTTTAAGTCCAATTATTTATGAGGACTTTTTGCCTGTAAGCGCTGCTGGTATTTTTCAGTCAAACTTAGGAAATGATGCGAGTGAGCAAAGTGTTGCGGCTTCTAGCAAACAAGCGTTTGAAACAGCGCTTGGTCAAAGTACAGCTGATGAATTTGAGCATTATAAACAGATACAAAAAACTTCACTTGATGCTTGCCTTCAAGAAATTTCAATGTGAATATGCCGACCAATGGGGGCGCTTTTAAAAGAATATTAAGGGCGAATATTGGCGAATAAGGTAAAGCAGGAGTTGATGGGGGGCGCATCTTCAACAAGGGACTTGGGCGAAGATACGCTTTCACAGTCTTTTAAAAAGAGCTTTTCATCTACACAAACATTTTTTGGTGATGTGTTTTCTGGCGCTGTCATTGGTTTTATCAATGCTGTGCAAGTTGTGCCTATGGCCGCGCTTATTTTTTCTGGCATTTTAGCGGCTTTTGTTCCCACTTTACTTGGCGTCTTTTTGATAGGCAGTGTGGTTGGCGCTTTGGTGAGTGGTGCCTTGAGTAGCAATAAGGCGATGGTGTCTGAGCCTCGAATTGTACACCTTCCTATTTTCATCGCTATATCGCTAGGCATCACGTCTTATATGAGGGGCGAAGAGCCTTCTTTAATTGCAACCACCATTATTGCCGTCATCATATTGTCCTCTATTTCGCTTGGAATTGTGCTTTATCTTTTTGGGCGCTTAAATTTGGGGTCAATTGTGCGGTTTGTGCCGTTGCCAGTGACTGGCGGAATATTGGCAAGTATGGGCTTTTTGGTAACTTTGAGTGCTCTCGAATTTGCTTCTGCGCCTAATAGCCAAGTGACCGATCTTTCTAGTTTGTTATCTGTTGGCAATTTAATTTTTTTGGTGCCCGCATTACTGTTTGGCGTAGCGCTGCATTATTGCACTACTAAGTTTGCGCATTGGGCAGTGCCATTTGTCTTCTTAATATTGGGAACACTTGGGTTTTATGCAATTTGCTATGCTCAGGGCATTGATCTTGAAACTGCTAAAGCGATGGGGTGGCTGACATCTGTTGGCGATGCGCCCGATATCGTTTTCAACCTTTCGTTATTCTCGCACACCAATTTAAGCTCACTCAACCTATCTGCACTATTTTCACAATCGTTTATCGTTTTGTCTTTTGTGTTTTTAACACTCATTTTGGTCTTATTAGAAATTTCTGCCATAGAAGTGAATATAGGCAGAGAGCTAGACACAAAACATGAGTTGATGGTGAATGGTAAGGCAAATATTGCCAGTGGCTTATTTGGCGGCACACCTACCATTCCTGCCACAAGCGATACCTTGCTCTTAACAAGGCTTGGCGGGAAAACCATTGTTTCTATCTTCAGTTATTGTGTGTTTTTCAGTCTGCTTTTATTGTTTGGCGTAGAATATTTTGTAATCGTGCCAAAGTTTGTTTTTGCGGGCTTTATTTTAATATCTGGTTTTCCTTTGCTGCAACGCTGGTTTTTTCAGCAGTTTACGAATTTACCAAAATCAGAATTTTTGATTATCTTGTGCATTTGTTTTGGGGTGATTGGCTTTGGTATTATTCAAGGCTTCATGATTGGCTTGCTATTGGCTACCTGCTTGTTTGTTTATAATTATAGCAAATTTGACAGTATAAAACTGCTATTGGACAGAGGCCAAATTGTCAGCAATGTTGATAGAAGCAATGCTGAATTACATCTTTTAGACCAATCACCTGAACGCCTGATTGTCGTTAAATTGCAAGGTTTCTTGTTTTTTGGTTCATCGCATAATGCGCTTACCAATATTAGAAAAACCGTAGATGAGCGCGGCGCGAAGGTTGTAAAATACCTTGTCTTAGATTTTCAGCATGTGAACTCAATGGACACTTCTGCGCTCAACTCTTTTTTGAAACTGTTTAAGTTTGCACACACGCGCGACATTCATCTTATTATTAGCGCATGCGATACAAAAATTGCGTCACGCTTGAGCAGTGCTTTTAAAGAGCTTAATTACGAAGATACACAATTGCCCATAATGGATAATGTTGATGATGCTGTTAGTTGGTGTGATGATGATTATTTAAAGCAATTTGAGTTGGTTGATGAGCCGAGTGATGGACGGTTTGATACTTGGCTTCAGGGCGTCATGGGTAAGACGGCTGATGTAAAAAAAGTTTCAAAATATTTTGATGAGATAGAGCTGCCAAAGGATGCTGTGCTTTTTGAGCAAGGCGAGGTGGGCGATGCGCTCTACTTTATTGCGCAAGGACAAATTGATGTTTTTGTGAACTCACAAGATCATAAGCTTAAAATTAGAAGCATGAAGGCTGGTTCTATTTTGGGTGAAATGACACTGTTTGATAG
>JBGCEA010000081.1:0-7377 GCA_045105915.1 Nitratireductor sp. | reverse complement strand
GCTTGGTATTTTGACTGTTGGTGTTGTTACTAAGCCGTTCCAATTTGAAGGTGGTCGCCGCATGACTACTGCAGAAGAAGGCATTGCTGAGCTACAGAAGAATGTAGATACTCTAATTGTTATTCCAAATCAGAATCTGTTGAGAATTGCCAACGATAAAACAACTTTTGCTGATGCCTTTGGCATGGCAGACCAAGTTTTGTATTCAGGCGTTGCTTGTATTACTGACTTGATGGTTAAAGAAGGTCTTATCAACCTAGACTTTGCTGATGTGCGCTCTGTAATGCACGAAATGGGCAAAGCAATGATGGGCACTGGCGAATCTTCAGGTGAAGGACGCGCAATGCAAGCGGCAGAAGCTGCGATTTCTAATCCATTGCTGGATGAAGTTTCAATGAATGGCGCACAAGGCCTTCTAATTTCTATTACAGGTGGTCGTGATATGACGCTATTTGAAGTAGATGAAGCTGCAACACGCATTAGAGAAGAAGTTGATCAAGATGCTAACATTATTGTTGGTGCTACGTTTGACGAAAATCTTGACGGTATCTTCCGTGTATCTGTTGTTGCAACGGGTATCGATCATTCTGGCAAGGCTGTACAGCCAGCACCGCAAATTGAGCGTACGCAAGTTGAGCGTCCGCAAGCAATTTCAGCACCTAGTGCTTCTTTGCTAAACACAGATACAGCAAGTTCTGCTAAGTCTGATGCGCATCCGCTAACAACAGCACAAAAGCCAACATCACCAATTATGACAGACATTGCAAAGGTGGCCAGCACTATGGCAACGCCAAGAGCGCCTGTTGAAGCAAATGGTGTTCGCATTGAGCCAATGAAAGCACCAAATGGTGAAATGGCTGATTTGGCAAGCGATTTTGAAAACACACTTGAAGAAGAATTAATGCCAAAAGCAGAAGCCTATGTGCCACCTGCTGCTGATTTACCTTCGCAAGGTGTGCCACAACAAAGAATGCCAGAAGTTGCAGACTTTCCACCAATGGTGAAAGAAACTGTGAAAGCAAGCGAAGCTACTAAACCAGCTGAATCTGGCCCAATGAACTTGTTGCAAAGACTGAAGTCTGGTCTTGGCGTTTCTGATAACTCGACTGCACCTCAACAGCGCGCTGAACCAAAAGCAGAAGTTGAAGCACCGCAGGTAACTGCAGAAGTTAAGACTGACGCTGCGCCAAGCGTTTCGCAAGATTCGCCTATAACGGCTTCGTTGTCCACAAGTGCGAGCGAAGAAAGCCCATATGCACCAAAACGCGGTAATCTAGATAACACGGGTAGAGCAGTGCCTCAGCCACGTGCAATTGTTGAAGATGACCAATTGGATATTCCGGCATTTTTGAGACGTCAGGCTTAAAAGGTTAATTTAATCAATAGGTTATAATTTTTCTTTTTAAAAATTAAAGAACCCATCAGTGCATATTACGCTCTGGTGGGTTTTTTATTTGGTGCTTAAAACTTAAGTTGAATAACCCAAGGTTAGATGGCGTTTCGTAACAAAACGTAAGAAAGCGTGATTATGAAAAAGGCGGTTTCGTGGTATTAAAGACTTAGTTAAGAAAATTAATCGAATTGTTCTGCTATGGGGCATGAATTTTAATTGGGTTGTAAAACTGGGTTAAAGTTTAATGGCAAGTCAATCATTTGGGCAAATGGGGAATATTTTGCTTGGGTATCAGACGACTATAAAAGAAAAAATTGAGTTTAATGGCGTTGGTGTCCACTCTGGTTTACCTGTCTGTTTAACCCTTTTACCATGTGAAGCTAACACTGGCATCGTTTTCAACGTTACTTGTCCAAAAACTGGCAAGGTTGAAGATATTGGGGCTAATTTTGCGTCTATTGGTGCGACTGATCTTTGCACCGTTCTTGGCAACCCTAGAGAAGTTTATATTGCAACCGTTGAGCACCTAATGGCAGCTTTGCGTGCGCTTAACGTTGACAATGTTATTGTTGAGGTTGATGCGAACGAAGTGCCTGTAATGGATGGTAGCTCGCGTGTTTTTGTTGAAGCAATCAACTCTATTGGCCTTACGATGTTGGCAGCTCAGCGTTGCTATATTCGTGTTAACAAGCCTGTTCGTGTTGATATGGGTGCGTCTTGGGGTGAATTCATTCCTTTTGATGGTACGCGCTATGAAGTTGAGATTGACTTTGATTGCGATCTAATTGGTCGTCAGTCTTATAAAGGCAATTTATCAGCTGAATCTTTCCACAATGACCTTTCAGGCGCTAGAACATTTGGCTTCATGAAAGATGTTGAGCGCCTATGGGCTGCTGGCTTTGCGCTTGGTTCTTCACTCGAAAACTCTGTTGTTATTGGTGATGATAATAAAATCATCAACCAAGAAGGGCTTCGCTACAAAGATGAATTTGTACGTCACAAGACCCTAGATGCTATTGGTGATTTGGCTTTGGCTGGTGCTCCAATTTTGGGTTGCTACCGCTCTTATAGAGGCGGGCACAAGCTAAACTCTCTGGTTTTAAAAGAGTTGCTTGCAGATCGTAGTAATTATGATTTTGTTGAATCAAATGTTTCACAAACTCGCGTTAGCCATTCTGATCTGGTTGCGGTAAGTGCGCCAGCATTTGCAGCTTCTTTAATCTAATTCACGTATCTTAAGCATAAATACTGAATAAGCTGCATATGCACGCTTGTCTGTTTACGCTGCCCCATTCTTGCTATAATTTAGTTGCATCGCTGTAGTGAGCGTTTATATGTATATTTATAGCGTTTTTTTGAATTAAGATCACGTTATAAAGACTTAAAGGTAGGGCTTTAAATTGGTATTAGTACATAAAAATCAACTAGATAAGGCGAATTCTTCTCGTTTTCCTAAGCTGATGGGCACTGTTGCTCTGGTGGCTATGTTGGGTCTTGCTGGGTGTAAGTCTAGTGAGGTTTCTAGCAGTGATTTTGTTGATGATGTGCAACCTGCTGATGTAATTTACAATCAGGCGCTTGCTAGCCTTGATGCTGGTAACACTAAACGCGCTAAGCAAAAGCTTGAAGAATTGGATCAACAACATCCATATTCTGAATATTCTAGACGCTCTCTTATTTTGCAAACCTTCATTGATTATCGTCGTGGCAATTATGCTGATGTGATTTTGACAGGTGAGCGCTATGTATCGTTGTACCCTGGTGATGATGAGGCCGCTTATGCTCAATATTTGGTTGGCATGTCTCACTTTAAACAAATTCCAGACATTTCACGCGATCAAACCACGACTGGTAAAGCATATAATGCAATGAACCTTGTGGTTGAGCGGTATCCTGACAGTGAATATGTGGAAGATGCGAAGGCAAAAATGCGCATTTCGCTAGACCAATTAGCAGGCAAAGAAATGCTAAATGGTCGTTATTATTTAGAGCGTAGAGAGTTTTTGGCTGCGATTAATCGCTTTCGTGCTGTGATTGAAAGATTTCAAAAAACACGCCACGTTGAAGAAGCGCTGGCAAGACTGACTGAATCTTATTATGCGCTTGGTATTGTGCCAGAAGCACAAAATGCAGCCGCAGTTCTCGGCCATAACTTTCCTGAGAGTTCTTGGTATGTTGATACAGTTAAACTATTACGCTCTGGTGGTTTAGAGCCACGTGAAAACAAAAATTCTTGGCTAAACCTTAGTACGCCGCAACAGCCGGCAAGCGGAGCCTAATTATCTATGCTGACTAGCCTTTCGATACGCGATATCGTTTTGATTGAGCGCTTGGATATTGAGTTTTCAACGGGGCTAACAGTTTTGACCGGTGAAACAGGTGCTGGTAAATCCATACTTCTAGATTCATTGTCGCTTGCACTTGGTGGGCGAGGCGATGGTGGCTTAGTGCGCCAAGGCAGTGAGCAGGGCAAAGTAACTGCCGTTTTTGAAATTCCTAAAACACATCCCATCATTACATTTCTAATGGATCAAGATATTGATTTTATGGATGCTGGCCAAGTTGAACTTATTTTAAAGCGTTTGCAAAATACAGATGGTCGCAGCAAAGCCTATGTAAACGATCAACCTGTTTCTGTTGGTTTGATGCGTGAACTTGGTAAGCAATTGGTAGAGCTGCACGGCCAACACGATGAGCGCGCTATGCTGGACCCTGCAATTCATAGAGCCTTGATTGATGCCTTTGGCGGTTTAGAAGGCCAAGTGGGTGTTGTTGGCGAAAAGTGGAACGTTTGGCAAAATCTGAAAAAAGAGCATAAGGCATTTAAAGCCAAAATTGCAGAAGTCGCGCGTGAAGCTGAATATTTAAAAGCGAGTGTGGAAGAGCTCACTTTGCTAGCGCCAGAGCCTGGTGAAGAAACAGCGCTTGCAGATAGTCGCCAAAAAATGATGAAGGTTGAACAAATTGCAACCGATTTGAATGAAGCGAGTGAAGTTTTGACCGGCAAAGGTTCGCCCATTCCAACGCTTGCAAATTTGGCTAAAAATCTGTCTCGCAAAATGGACCAAGTGCCAGGGCTGCTTGATGAAGCTATAAAGCAATTAGATGTTGGGCTTGATGCACTATATGCCGCTCAGCAATCTATAGATGTTGCGGTGCGTGATACGTATTATGACCCTAAAGATTTAGAAAATTCTGAGGAGCGTTTGTTTGCGCTTCGTGCGGCGTCTCGTAAATATTCAGTAGCGGTTGAAAATCTACCAGATTTGGCTGTGAAACTGGCAGACGATTTGGAAAACTTGAATGCTGGCGAAGAAAAATTAGGCGCAATGGAAAAGCAACTTGCAGAATTTGAAGCCGCTTATTTTGATGAAGCCGAAATTTTATCCAAAGCTAGAGCCGACATCGCATCTACGCTTGTGCAGCAAGTAATGAAAGAATTGCCAGCTTTGAAATTAGAGCAGGCCTCATTCTTGATTGAGCATAAGGCTGAAATAGAGACGGCTGGTAGTGAGGGCGTTGACCAAATGGAATTTTGGGTTCGAACCAACCCAGGTTCAAAATCTGGTCCAATGGTAAAAATTGCCTCTGGCGGTGAACTCTCACGATTTTTATTAGCGCTTAAAGTAGCACTGGCCGATAAAGGCTCTGCGCCATCTCTGGTATTCGATGAAATAGATACAGGTGTTGGTGGTGCGGTAGCAGATGCAATAGGGCGCCGCTTGCATGAGCTTTCTAAAAAAGTACAAGTTATGTCTGTAACGCATGCACCGCAAGTTGCGGCACGTGCTGAAAATCATTTTGTAATTTCAAAGGCAGCTACGGTTTCAAGCTCTGAGCAAAATTCAAGCACTGTTACCAGCGTATCGCCAATTTATGACAATGACAGACGCGAAGAAATTGCGCGCATGTTAGCAGGTGCTAGCATTACAGATGAAGCGCGCGCTGCTGCAGAGCAATTGATGAACCAAAGCGCTGCATAAGTTTTTTATTTTGTTGGTTGACGGCACGTAAATGTTCTTTAAAAATAATGCTTTATGATACAGCGTTTGGAGGACTGAAATGTCTAAAAGAGTATTTTCTAACTTGTTTTTTGCTCTTTTTGCCAGCTTGGTTTTAAGCGCTAATACTGCATCTTCGCGTGTTATCGTAAAAGAGCGAACTGCTTATTATAAGATTTCAGGCAAAACGGGCAAACAGCTAAACATAGCGATGATAAAAAGAGGCCCACGCCAAACAAAACTATCGCATGCTATCGCGTCAACTGAATCTAAAATGCAAATTAAGAACATTTCTTTAGGCGTTCGAGGTCGTAAATGTGTGATTCTTAGCGCTGATGTGATCTTAAATCTCAAATATACATTGCCAAAATGGCAGATGCCAAAAGCAACATCTTCTGAGCTGAAAGCTGGGTGGCAGAAATTTTATGGTTTGCTCGTAAAGCATGAAAAGCGTCATGGGGCGATTTCTATGGATGCGGCTAGATCTGTTGAAAAAGAACTTAAAAGACTAAAGGGCAATGTGACTAAAAAATGCGAAGATTTTGGTAAAAATGCCAAAAGACGCTTTGCAAGGGTTGGTCGTACATTAGCAATTCGTCAGCGCAATTTTGACAGACGTGAAGGTTCTGGCTTTAGTGCCATAACGCGTTCTCAAAAGAAGTTACATAAATTAAGATAATGACAATCGATACAGAAATTGAAACTCTAGACGAAAACAAGGCTAGGGAAGTTTTGGCGCATTTAGCGCAGGAAATTTTAAAGCATGATGGGCTTTATCATGCAGGGGACAATCCACAAATTAGCGATGCAGAATATGATGCATTGCGCCGTCAAAATTTAGCCATTGAGCAAAAGTTTCCTCATTTAATTCGAGAAGATTCGCCATCTAAGCGTGTTGGTTTTGCTGCGCTCGATAAGTTTGAGAAAATAGCACATTCAATTCCTATGCTTTCATTAGACAATGCGTTTAACGATCAAGATGTACACGATTTTGGTAAGCGTGTTGCGCGTTTTTTAAAGTTAGACGCTATTCCGGCTCTTACAGCTGAACCAAAAATTGATGGGCTTTCATTATCGCTTCGTTATGAGAAAGGTCGGCTTGTTTCTGCAGGTACGCGCGGCGATGGTTTGGTTGGCGAAAATGTAACGCAAAATGCAAAAACCATTGCAAACATTCCAACAGTTTTGATTGGTAATGCCATACCAGAGATCGTTGAAATTCGCGGCGAGGTTTATATGACCAATGCTGATTTTTTAAAATTGAATGAGCGCATGCTAGCTGATGGAAAACCTGCTTATGTAAATCCACGCAATACGGCCGCTGGTTCGCTTCGCCAATTAGACAGCGCGATTACCGCGCGGCGTCCGCTAAGGTTTTTTGCTTATGCATGGGGCGAGATGAGCCAAATGCCAGCAACTACGCAAATGGGCATGGTTGAACAAATGAAGGCGTGGGGCTTTGATATCAACCCTCTGATGAAAGCCTTTGAAAATGTTTCTGATCTTTTAGAGCATTATCGCAAAATTGAAGAAGAACGCTCGCAACTTGGCTACGATATTGATGGCGTTGTTTACAAAGTAAACGACTTGCAATTGCAAACAAGGTTAGGCTTTGTTTCGCGCAGTCCAAGATGGGCAATAGCGCATAAGTTTCCTGCTGAAAAAGCTTGGACCATTTTAAAGGGGATCGACATTCAGGTGGGGCGCACGGGCGCGCTAACGCCAGTGGCACGATTAGAGCCCATTACGGTTGGCGGTGTTGTTGTAACCAATGCCACACTGCACAATAAAGACTATTTGCAAGGCATTGGAAATGATGGCGAGCAAATACGCGATGGCAAAGATTTGCGCATTGGCGATACGGTTATGATACAACGCGCTGGCGATGTCATTCCACAAATTTTGGATGTCGATCTAAAAAAGCGCGCGCCAGACAGTGAACCATATGATTTTCCAACCCATTGTCCACATTGCGATAGTTTG
>JBGCEA010000080.1:0-16344 GCA_045105915.1 Nitratireductor sp. | reverse complement strand
CAAGCGTGTATTTGAAAGCATGCCACAAATTGAGCTTTATTTGACAATTGGTGGTTATGCGCAAAAATACCATCTTGGCAAAAACGCCAAAAAAAGTGTGAGTGAGACAGTTGCTAGTTGGCGTGAATATGTTGATATGCCAATTGAAGGGAAACGCTATTTGCCATTGCCGCATCCTTCATGGCGCAATACTGGCTGGATTAAGAAAAATGCATACTTTGAGCGAGATTTGCTGCCGTTTTTGAAATGTCGCGTAAAAGAGCTGTTAGTATAAAAAACTAAGGGTATGTTTTTGTAATTCTATCTTGCGCAACTAAATTTCGTAATGTAAAATTTTGTAGAATATATTTCTCAATAAGGCGTATCTCCTTGGATCGTACAGATAAAAAAATACTCAAACTGTTGCAAGAAGATGCAACACTGCCAGTTGCTGATATAGCGCGTAAAGTAGGCTTGTCTACTACGCCTTGCTGGCGCCGTATTCAAAAAATGGAAGAAGACAAGATTATTGAACGCCGTGTTGCGGTTATTAATCCTGAATTGGTGAATGTTGGCGTGACTGTATTTGTTTCAATAAAAACCGACAATCATAACTCAGAGTGGCTGACACGCTTTTCTGAAGTTATTGTTGCCATGCCAGAAGTTGTTGGCTTTTATCGCATGAGTGGGCAGGTAGATTATTTGCTCAAAGTAGTGGTGCCAGACATTGCCGCTTTTGATTTGTTTTATAAAAGGCTGGTTTCTCAAATTAGCATTGAAGATGTGTCGTCTGCATTTGCGATGGAGCGCATAAAAGATACAATGGAATTGCCATTGGATTATATGGTTTTAGAAAAGCCAAATAAATAAGCAATGTTCAAACAATATTCTTGTTGAATATGTTTGTGTTAGAGTAAAATAGAGATCATAATTTGCGCCATAACTGCGGATCGTTAAATGCATAAATTTTATAAATGGGCACTTGGTGGCTTTTTATCTTTAGCGCTTATTTTTTCTATTGTGGGCTTAGCCGCTTTTTTCATTGTTTATTTTTCTATACCCAAAGTTAAAGGTGAAATGGCACTAAAGGGGCTGGGGCAAAACGCTTCTATAATGCGCGATGTGCATCACATTCCCCATATTCATGCAGTTAATAAGCTAGATGCCATTAGATTGTTGGGCTTTGCGCACGCCACTGACCGATTGTGGCAAATGGAAGTTTCGCGCTATGCGGCGCAGGGTAGGCTATCTGAGCTGTTTGGCGCAAAAACCATTGAGACAGATCGTTTTATTCAGAGCTTAGACCTTGTTACGCCTTCTAAAAGCTCTTTTGATCTTTTGAATGAAAATACCAAAGCCTTGCTGATTGCTTATAGCGAAGGGGTGAATGCATTTGCGCAAAGAAAAGCTGGTTCTTTAAATTCTAATTTACCGCCAGAGTTTGTGGTTTTTGGACATGCATTTGAAGATTGGGAGCCGTGGCACTCTATCGCTTTGTTAAAGCTTATGGCTTTAACGCTCGATAATAATATGGGGCACGAGATTGGCCGTCTTATGATGGCAGCAAAAGGCTTTGAGCCTTCGCAAATTGATCTGATATATTCGTATGATCAAAATGACAAACCAGAACCATTGCCTGATCTTAGAAATGTATATGGATGGGACAGTGCAGGTAAACCAGACACAGATAAAAAAGCTTTTAAATCTACAAAGCCATTTGAAAAGATAATCGCACAAAAGCCTTTTGATTTGGTTTTTGATATTCATAGAAGTGCGTCTAATAGCTGGGCGGTGAGTGGCGATAGATCGACCACGCAAATGCCGCTTTTGGCAAATGATCCGCATTTAAACTTCACCGCACCTGCTGCGCTCTATTTAGCGCATTTAAAAATTGGGGCAGGTGAACAAATTCGCAATGTCATTGGGGGCACTATTGCTGGTATTCCTGCCATCTTGGTTGGCAGAAATGACTATATGGCGTGGGGTTTAACGACTGCAAAATTAGACTCGCAAGATTTGTTTATTGAAAGACTGAACCCACTCAATAGTGAAGAATATTTGGCAGTTGGTAAATTTGTAAAATTTGATGAGACGCCAAAAGAAATTAAAGTGAGAGGCAAGGCGAGCGTTAAATTTATACGAAAGCAAACCAGAAATGGGCCTGTATTACCGCTCAATTATAGAGGGCTTTCTAAATACTTACCAAAAGGGCATGTGGCCTCGCTTGGCTGGGTTGCGCTGGCTATTGATGATACTACCATTGAAGGCGCTATGGAGATTATGGATGCGGGCGATGTAGAAGCGCTTATGGTTTCTGCCAAAAAGCTGGTTGCTCCGATGCAAAATATTATGAGCGCCGATAAAGATGGTAATATTGGATTGATTGGCGCTGGGCGTATTCCTGTTCGCTCTAGCCTTAATAAAATTAAGGGGCGTGCGCCGGTTCTTGGCTGGATGGAAAAACATCGCTGGCAAGATTTTGTTTCATCTGATGATTTGCCAAAACAAATTAATCCGTTTTTTAGAACCCTTATTGCGGCAAATGGTAAAACCGTCACCAGTAACTATAAACATCACATTACCTATGATTGGTCTGAGGGGTATAGGCAGCGCAGGATTGAAGATAATATTGTTAGTCAATATGCGCGCCAATCGCCTGAAAGTTTGCAAGCTGGTATGGCCGATACGTATTCGAAAGCCATGGTACTGTTTCGCGATTTGGGTGTTAGCCAGCTAAGCGGTGAAGAGCGCATTAATGGCTTATTGCTCGATAAAATTCGCGATTGGAATGGCTATATGAGGGCCGATTCTGTTGTGCCTCTAATTTTAAATGCATGGCTAAAACAAGCCAACGAATTGTTGTTTAAAGATGATTTTGGCGATGCGTTTTCTTTTTTAAAACATGGCAATGTTACGCGCGTGCTATCGGCTTTAAATTCGCGTGCGAGTTATAGTTGGTGCGATGATGTAACCTCTCGGCGTTTTATATCTTGCGAGAGTATTATCAGAAAAGCATTAGATTTGGCTGTACTGGAGTTGAACCAAAAGTATGGCTCCAACTGGAATAATTGGCTTTGGGGAGAGGCGCATAAGGCGGTGCATGTACATCAGCCGTTTGGTTCTCTTCCAATTATAAATAAATTGTTTAATCTGACGAACCCAATAGCGGGCGGCAAATATACACTTCTTCGTTCTACCAATTCGTTTAACAAAAAAGATCCATATGCGACAAGCCATGGTGCAGCTTATAGAGCCGTTTATGATTTAGAAGATTTGGACAATTCAAGATATATCATTTCAACAGGGCAAAGCGGACATGTGTTGTCAAAACACTACGATGATATGAATGCGCTGTGGTCGCAAAATAAATACATTTTGATGTCTACAAAAGAAGCTGACTATAAACCAAGTGCGCTTGGCGAGTTGAAGTTTTCTCCGCTCAAATAGTTGCTTAATTAAATTCTACAAATGGAATGAAGGGCAGTAGATCGCCTTTTTTAACGCTGGTTGTTTCTTCGCTAACTTCAATTAAACCAGTGCTTTCTCGAAGTGCTGAAATTAAGCCAGAGCCATCTCTTTTATATTTTTCTAAAACGAGAATACCATCTTCGTTTTTTACAATTGAGCCACGCCAAAATTCGCGCCTATCTGGTTTTTTGATTTCAAAATCAAAGCCTGCTGGCACATAATATCTTGAGGGTTCACCAGTATTTGCACCTGCTAAGATAAGTAAGGCTTGGCGCACATAAAGTGAGAAACATACAAAAGATGCAACGGGGTTTCCAGGCAATCCAAAATAGGGTGTCTTGTTGATTTGGCCAAAACTCATGGGACGACCTGGCTTTACTGCCAATTGCCATAAATGTCTTTTGCCAATTTCTTGCAAGACGGGGATCATATGATCCTCTTCGCCTTTTGATGCGCCCCCAGTTGTTAAAATGACATCGCATTCATTTGCCGCTTTTAACAATGCATCTTTTATGGTTTCGAAATTATCGTTTAAAATACCATAATCGATCACTTCTACTTTTAGCGCGTCTAGCATGGCGTTTAGCATGAAGTGGTTTGTGTCGTAGTTTTTTTCTATTGGTGGATTTTTGATTTCGCTACTTGGGCGCAGTAATTCATTGCCACTAGAAATAAGAGCGATTTTTAAAGGGGCGTAAATGCTAATTTCATGCATGCCTGTAGAGGCTATTGCCGCTAAAATTTGGGGGGTAATACGTGTGCCTTTTGTGGCTATTATGTCTTCTTTTTTGACATCTTCACCTTTTTTGCGTCTGTTAGCGCCTTGCTTTAAACCTTGGGGAATGCTCACACTCTCATGATCTTTGTCTTTTGAGAGCACACTGTCTTCTTGCATCACTACTGTGTCAGCGCCTTGTGGCATGGGTGCGCCAGTAAAAATTCTAACGCATGTATTTGGTTTAAGAGGTTCGTTTTTTATATCGCCTGCCGCAATGCGCCCAGCAATGTGCATGGTGTTTTGTTTTTCATATTCTGCATGATTAAATGCATAGCCGTCTACCGCCGAATTGTCTGTTGGTGGCACATGGCGAGTGGCTTTTATGTCGGCGGCTAAGATATGTCCATTAGCTTTATTAAGCGCACAGGTTTTGATGGTTGCAATGCTTTGCAGTCTCTCTTTTAACAGTGCTAAAGCCTCGTTATGGCGCATTCTATCTTTGTCATGCAAAAAACAATCATCCATAAGGGCGGGGGGCGTTTTGGTGTTTTGCATTTAGCCAGTCGCCTTCGTTTTTTGTGAAATGAAATCAGCTATTGCGGCAATGTTATCGCTTCCGAATATGGGTAAATTCGTATCGATGTTTTGATCATCGCACACCAATGCCACAATGGATTTATCGTTTTCGTAGATTGGTATTTGTGCGTTTTCGTTAGCTCGTATTGTTTCAATTTTTAGGTGGTTTTGGGTTTTATACCCTTCAACCAGCACAATGTCGCAAGGCGCTAACTTAGATGCGATTTCATTTAAAGTCGGTTCATTCTCGTCTTTGGTTTCGCTCATAAGCGCCCAGCGCTTGTTTGAAACAATCGCCACTTCGCTGGCGCCTGCTTGCCTGTGCTGCCATGTGTCTTTGCCCTCATGGTCTATATCAAATGAATGATGAGCATGCTTGATGGTAGAAACCTTTAAGCCTCTGTTTGTGAACTCGCTTACCAAAAGCGATACTAAGCGCGTTTTGCCAGAGTTCTTCCAGCCGGTTATGCCAAACAAAGTGTTGTTCATTTGTTTTCTCTTAATATAGATTCTGCTTTTGCTAAATCTTGAGGCGTGTTGATATTGAAAAATGGATCAACATTTTCAGGCTTTTCAAATGCAACTCCTAGAAGAGGGTGCTGCTTTGCAAAAGCCATTACCTTTTTAACATCACTGTTTAATAAAAAATACTCTAATTCATTTGCAAGTGAAATTGGCCATAGTCCAAATGTTGGTTGCCAATAGTCTTCGTCTTTTACAATCGCTATTTGGTTTTCATGCGCCTCATTTGTATTCATTGCATTTTGCATAGTTGCGGCATAGACAGTAGGAAAAAAAGGCGTGTCAGCCGCGACGCTTAAAATATATTTGGCAGATGGCTTGTTTTGTTTAGCCCATTGCATAGCACTTAATACGCCAGCAAGTGGGCCTGCAAAACCTACTATCGTGTCTTTAACTAGTGGCAAATTATAAGCGCTAAAAACATCTGGTTTTTCATTTGCATTTAGAATGATTGTATCAAGATCATTTTTTAAGCGCATAATCACATGCTCAATTAGGGTTGAGTTACCTAGTTTTAAGAGTGCTTTATTATTGCCATTCATGCGGGTAGATTTGCCGCCAGCCAGTATTAGCCCAACGATTTGATCGCTCGATATATTTTGATTTTGTGTGCTCATTTTGATTTTGATTTTTTAAGCGATAAATCGCTGTCTTTTATAGTGCTTAAATCTACGTCAAATTCTAAGCGCTCTTGGCCAGATAATGCTATAAAGCGCTTGCCTCTGGCGCGCCCAATAAGCGTTAGATTTGCCTTTTTAGCTAGTTCTACACCCCAAGCCGTAAAGCCAGAGCGCGAAACTAAAATGGGTATGCCCATCATAACGGTTTTGATGACCATTTCTGAAGTTAAACGACCCGTTGTGTAAAAGATTTTATCTTCACTCGATATGTTGTTTTTAAACATCCAGCCTGCAATTTTATCTACGGCATTATGGCGGCCAACATCTTCCATATAGGCAAGGGGGGTGTCTTGGTGGCACAAAACACAGCCATGTATAGCGCCAGCCTTTAGATAGAGTGATGGCTGAGTGTTTATTTTTTTAGTCAGTTCATACAGCCATGATGTTTTTAATTTGCTATTCGATTTTAAATCAATGTCCTCAAATGCGTCTATGACATCGCCAAAGATTGTGCCTTGTGCACAGCCAGAGGTGCGAACCTTCTTTTTCATTTTTTCTTCAAAATTGGTTTTTGAATTTGTTCTAACAACTACCACACCTAAGTCTTCATCATAATCGACAGCTGTTATGGTGTCGCTTTTTGAGAGCATGTTTTGATTGAGCAAATAGCCAATTGCCAACAAATCTGGCTGATCGCCAATGGTCATCATTGTTACAATTTCTTGCGAGTTTAAAAACAATGTGATCGGGCGCTCATTTACAACATGCGTTGTAATGGGATTGCCCTCATGGTCTGTGCCTGCAATTGTTTGCGATAGGCTGCTATCTTCTGGGTTTGGCGTGACGCTAAATTCGTTCATGTTAGTTTGTTACTTTTGATGTGTTAGAATTTTTACGCTCTTCTTCTACCGCACTTTTCGCCACGCTGTTTTCAATGTTTGAGGTGTAGATAGCAGCAAATATGCTCAATATTGCAGAGATAAGCATGAGCACTAAAAGAGGGATTGGGCTTAGGTTTTGCGTTAATAAAACACCAGCTAGAACAGACAAAGCTGCGCCCCCGCCAACCAATAATGCGCCGCTTAAGCCAGCCGCTGAACCTGCAAGATTTGGCCTTACACTTACCGTGCCAGAAACTGAAGAAGGCATGGATAAGCCATGACCTAGCCCCACGACAATGATGGGCGCAAAAAAGAGAATTGGGCTTTTATGTTCGTAAAACATCATAACAAGTAGGTCTATTGTAATTGCAAGCGTTGATAGAGTTGTGCCGGCTAGCATCATTTTTTGATTACCAAGCTTGGTGGTGTAAATGCCAGATAGCATGTTGCCAAGGCAATAGCCTATAGCGATGGATGCTAAGAAAATACCAAGGCGTGATGGTGTGAGATAAAAATATCCTTCGCCGAGTAATGGCACGCCGCCAAGATAGGCAAAGAAGGAGCCCGAAGTAAAAAGAGCCGTAAGGGTGTAGCCCCAAAACCTACGAGAGGTAAGTAGTTCTGGATATTCTTTAAATTGAGCCGTTAGGCTTGTTGTTCTTTGTTTGTTGGTTTCACCAAGGTCAAACCACAAAATGATGAAAGCAAGCGCCCCAAGCAAAGTGGTGAAGTAGTGTATGGATTGCCAGCCATATGCTTCTTGCAAAAAGCCACCAATAGATGGGCCTACCATTGGTACCAAAACCATGCCCATTGTCACATAGCCTATCATGCTAGCGGCTTCATTCATTGGCACCATGTCTCTGATAATTGCTCTTGATAGCGCATAGCCAGTTACAATTGCGCCCTGAAGCAGGCGAGAAATAAGATAGACCTCAAAACTTGTTGCTAAAGCTGAGACTAAGCTTGCGATAATAAAGAGCACAAAGCTCATCAAAATGATAGGGCGTCTGCCATAGCGGTCTGAGAGTGGGCTGATGATGAGTTGCAAAATAGCTGTCATTGCCAAATAGGCAGATAAAGCCAATTGCATGAGCGAATATTCGACCTGAAAGTAGCTTGCCATGGCTGGAAGCGAGGGCAAAATAATATTCATATTTAGAGCGCCAAGCGCCCCCAATAGCGTGATGGTGAAAATGTGGGGAGGCGTTTGTTTGTTTAAAAACTTGGTCGATGGGAAGCTGTAGGATTTAGTCATGAATTGGCGTAGCATGATGGAGCCGTGCAAAATGACAAGGCACAAATATTGTATCAGAGATGCAAGTCTTTGTTAATTGCCAGATGATAGATTATACGCTTAAATTAGATGATCTATAAAAGTGGCCGATTGATGAGCGCTTCGAAAATAAAAGAGACAGATTTATATTTGCCTATTAAAGCCTTGTTAGAGGGGCAGGGGTATGAGGTTAAAGGCGAGGTAGGCGCGGCAGATATTGTGGGCGTTCGAGAGCAAGACGATGTTGTGATTGTTGAGCTGAAAGCTACCTTTTCTCTTGCTTTATTTCATCAAGCGATTGAACGACAAAAAATAACCGACCATGTATATGTTGCTATTCCGCGCGGAACTGGCAAACCCTTTTTGAAGGCGCTTAAAAATAATATCAATTTGTGCCGCCGTTTAGGGCTTGGGCTGATTACGGTTCGATTGAAAGATGATTTTAGCGAAATTCATATTGACCCAACGACTTATACACCGCGCAAAATGAAGCCCAAAAAGACACGTTTGTTAAAAGAATTCGCAATGCGTGTTGGCGATCCAAATCTTGGTGGCACAAGTGGTGCAGGTGGCAAAAAGCTCATGACAGCATATCGGCAAGATGCGCTTCGCTGTTTAAAGGCGCTCAAAAAACATGAGGCTTTAAAAGCTGCTTTAGTTGCAAAAGTGAGTGCGTGCGAGAGAGCGCGAAATATAATGGCTGATGATCATTATGGATGGTTTGAAAAAGGCGAGGGGCTGGGAGTTTATCAAATAACGCCAAAGGGCCGCGATGCGCTAAAAGAATATGCCAAAGATTTGAAATTGTTTAAACTAAAGAAACTGCCAGATTAAAGCTCAACGCACAGCCTTATCCACCTGTGGTGCTCATATGGCGTGCAACTGCTGGTTTGTTGTTGCGCTCGATAATAAAATCGTGGCCTTTTGGTTTTCTTAAAATCGCCTCATCAATTGCATTTGAGACGTGTTCATTACTTTCACTTGCTCTTAAGACATCGCGTAGGTCTGCGGCATCATCTTGTCCCAAACACATGAAAAGCGTTCCAGTGCAGGTTAGGCGCACTCTGTTGCAGCTTTCGCAAAAATTATGTGTCATTGGCGTAATAAAGCCAAGGCGACCGCCTGTCTCCACAACATCTACATAACGCGCAGGACCGCCCGTTTTATAAGGGTTGTGCTTTAGCGTATATTTTTCTTCTAGGCGTTGGCGCACTAAAGAGAGTGGTAAATATTGGTCAGTTCTATCTTCGTCAATCTCGCCAAGGGGCATAGTTTCGATAAAGGTAATATCGTAGCCTTCACCATGTGCCCATTTTAGCATGTCTTCTATTTCGAGCTCGTTGACGTCTTTTAAGGCAACTGCATTTATCTTCACTTTTAGGCCTGCTTTTTTTGCTGCTTCTAGCCCGCGAAAAACTTGTTCAAGACGACCCCAACGTGTGATCTTTGCAAATTTATCTGCATCTAATGTGTCTAGCGAAACATTTATGCGTCTGACACCAGCTGCATATAGATCATCTGCAAAACGGTGTAATTGTGAGCCGTTTGTAGTGAGGGTGAGTTCTTCTAATGCGCCCGTTTTAAGGTGACGACCAAGAGAATTGATTAGGTTCATTATGCCTTTTCTAACCAGCGGCTCGCCGCCAGTGAGGCGTAGTTTTTTTACGCCTTTTTCAATGAACACTGTGCAAAGGCGATCTAATTCTTCAAGCGATAGAAGATCAGATTTTGGCAAAAAGGTCATGTCTTCTGCCATGCAATAAACGCATCTAAAATCACATCTATCGGTAACCGATACACGCAAATAACTGACCATACGCCCAAATGGATCTACCATGGTTTTATCCAAGGCATCTGGCATCAAATTTGGTTGGTTGTTTGAGTTTGAGTCAGTCACTTATTTTAAGCTCTTTTAGAGTTGTTATTGCCGCTAGGATTGCAACCAAATGTGCAAAAGGTCAATCTTATTATAGTAGCTTTTAGCGGCTTTTAGTGGCTTTGGGTGCGGTATAATGCGCCAGAACAGGCTAAATTGTCATTGAGACAATGCGAACAGCAGGCATAGCGTCACTGATGCAGTATCTGCTTAGCTAGTGCCAGGCTTTGCCAAGAGATTAATGGCAGGCTTTGCCATGTGCCTTTAAGCGCCAATAATTGTATGGCAAAGGCGTTATAAAGCCAGCAATTAGCATAATGGGCACAACCCATAGCGTTAAAACAGCGCCGCCCGTTAGCCCCCAATCTACCAAGTTCATGGCAGCTTCCATAGAGATCATTGAGATTAGCGACATACCAATGGCTGTATTAAAAGCGGCTTTTAGTTGCATTTGCCTTGATAAAATGAAGGTCTCGAGAGCGATAGAGGTTAAAAGGCCATTGAAGATAGCCAGCATCATGATGGCAAGTGTTGGCCATGGCGTTTGGGTGAGTTGAAAATAGAGTATTGTGCCAAAATCGCCAATTGAACAACCAAGCAAGCACCAAGAAGTATTAATGCAGGTTTGTCGCCATGTGTGACGGCACTTCCAATTTAGGTTCATCAGGCTTGGTTTTTGAGGTTCTTTAATAGAAGTTTGCATGGCTAAACATCGTCACTTAAAAATTGTTGCAGAGCCGTCAGTGTTTCTTGCGGAGCTTCTTCAGGTAAATAGTGGCCACCCGGCACGCCATGGCCACTAACATTGGTTGCATATTGGCGCCAGCTTTCTAGCACATCATAATTATTGCCAACAAATCCCTCTTTGCCCCACAGGGCTAGAAGTGGGTGGTCTATTTTTTGATCTTTATTTTCTTTGTCGTGCACAAGATCAATTGTTGCGGCAGCTCTATAATCTTCGCAACTCGCATGAACGCACTGCGGGTCTTTAAAGCATCTTAAATATTCATCATAGGCTTGTTGGGTTATTGCGCCATTTGTCTTGCCCCAAGACTTTAGTTTTTTTGAAATATAAAATTCAGCATCTGCGCCAATCATGCGCTCTGGCAAAGGGAAGGGCTGTATTAAGAAAAACCAATGATAATAGGCGGTGGCAAAGGTTTTGTCTGTTTCGCCATACATAACTTCTGTTGGGGCTATGTCTAGCACTGCTATCTTTTTAATGCTGTTTGGATGGTCTCGAACTAGCCTATGTGCAACACGAGCGCCTCTGTCGTGACCAACCACGCTAAAGCTATCAAAGCCTAGTGTCTGCATGAGGTTGATTTGGTCTTTTGCCATTTCTCTTTTTGAATAGGCTAGATGCGCATCATCGCTTTTTGGCTTTGAACTATCGCCATAGCCGCGCAAATCTGGCGCAACCACAATGTGAGTTTTTGCAAGTTGTGGCGCAATTTTGTGCCAAATTACATGGGTTTGAGGGTAGCCGTGTAAAAGTAATAATGCTGGCTTTTGAGCGTTGTTTGCGTTTATTGGTTCGCTGATTTTGAGGTTTATCTCAACATCACCAATTTTAACAATTTTGTTCTCAAACCCCTCAAACACTGTTTTTCCTATCCAAGATTGAGTTCTTTGAAGAAGTCATTGCCTTTATCATCGATCACAATGAAGGCAGGGAAGTTTTCAACTTCAATTTTCCAAATGGCTTCCATGCCAAGTTCTGGATATTCTAAGACTTCAACTTTTTTGATGCAATCTTGTGCAAGACGCGCAGCAGGGCCACCAATTGAGCCAAGATAGAAGCCGCCATGGCGTGCACATGCATCGCGCACCTGGCGTGAGCGGTTGCCTTTTGCAAGCATAACCATTGAGCCGCCAAAGCTTTGGAATTGATCAACAAAACTGTCCATGCGACCGGCAGTTGTTGGGCCAAAAGAACCAGAGGCCATGCCAGTTGGTGTTTTTGCAGGGCCGGCATAATAAACGGGGTGGTCTTTGAAATATTGCGGCATTTGCTCACCCGCTTCTAAGCGTGCTCTAATTTTTGCGTGGGCTGCATCGCGTGCCACAATAATAGTCCCGCTAAGAGAAAGGCGAGTCTTTACAGGGTGTTGGCTAAGTGTTTTTAGAATTTGATTCATTGGTTGATTAAGATCAATCTCTACAACGGTGCCTGATAAGTCTTTGTCAGAAATCTCTGGCATATATTTAGACGGATCCGTCTCTAGCTGCTCTAAGAATACACCATCTTTTGTGATTTTGCCTTTTGCTTGGCGATCGGCAGAGCACGAAACGCCAAGACCAATTGGCAATGAAGCGCCGTGGCGCGGTAAGCGAATAACACGCACATCATGGCAGAAATATTTGCCGCCAAATTGCGCGCCCACACCCAATTGCTGTGTGAGCTTGTGAATTTCTGCTTCCATTTCTACATCTCTAAATGCATGTGCGCTTTCATCGCCAGTTATTGGCAAATCGTCTAAATATTTGGTTGAGCCAAGTTTCACTGTTTTCAAGTTTTGCTCGGCTGATAAGCCACCAATTACGATGGATAAGTGATATGGCGGACAGGCGGCTGTGCCTAACGTTAGAATTTTTTCTTTCAAAAATTCCATCATACGCTCTTTTGTTAAAAGTGAGGGTGTTCCTTGGAACAAGAATGTTTTGTTGGCCGAGCCGCCACCTTTTGCAATGGCTAGAAACTTATAAGCATCTTCGCCTTCGCTATATATGTCGATTTGAGCGGGTAAATTGTTCTTTGTGTTTTTCTCTTCATACATAGAAAGAGGCGCGAGTTGAGAATAGCGCAAGTTACGTTTTTCATAGGCATCTAACACGCCTTGGCCTAGCGCTTGCTCATCTGTGCCATCTGTCCATACACAGCGGCCTTTTTTGCCCATGATAATGGCTGTGCCTGTGTCTTGGCACATTGGCAATACGCCGCCAGCTGCAATATTGGCATTTTTGAGTAAATCATAAGCCACGAAGCGATCATTATCTGTGGCTTCTGGATCATCTAAAATTGCGCTTAGTTGTTTTAGGTGCGCAGGACGCAGTAAATGGTTGATGTCTGAAAAGGCTTGTTCTGAGAGTAAACGCAGAGCTTCAGGCTCGATTGTTAAAATTTCTTTACCTTTGAATGTGTCTGTGGAGACAAAATCTGACGTTAGTTTTTTGTATTGGGTTTTGTCTTCTCCCAATGGGAACTGGTTAAAAACGTCGTTTTTTGATGATGCACTCATAATTCAATTCACTCCAAAATAGTTATTTCATACATAAACACCTTTGGGCAAAGGCAAAAGGACAAAACACATAAAACGCCTTGTTTTTTGTGATTATAACTAAAGTCTAGGCAATAAATGCGTGTGCTAAGCCTTTTGGCATTTTTGGCTTTGTAAATATTTTAGTAACCACTTGAAGCATTTGTGCTGCGCGATTTACCATTGTTAAGTTTGTTTGCTTTAGAAGTAATCGTGCAGGAACGGCAAAAATATAGCTAATAATAACATATGCCGTTAAGAGGGAACTAAATGCTGAGGCGGTTTAACAAACTGCGCCAACGGCTTCATGTGAGATTCATGGGGTTGGCGATAGGCGTATTTGCATTGCTTTTGGGTGTGCAACTAATTTTCGATACTTATAATGTGTTTACGAGCGCAAAAGAAGATGCTGTTGAGAACACGACAAGCATTTCGCGCGTATTGGCACGTAGTTTTGAAAAACGTTTAAACAATATTAGCCAAGCAGAAGCACAAGAGCTTTTACAATCTGTACAATCTAATTCACAAGTAATGACTGTTTCTATCGTTGATATGAATGGTGATGCAAGATTTGGCAATGATTTGATGATTGCTGGTGGCCCAGTAAAACATAAATCAGTTGCGCTTTATAGATCGCTTGAGAGCGGCAGAACTGAGACATCTACATCAAATGAAGTTATTGAGATAAGCCAAGCCTTATACAAAAATGGCCGCCAAGTGGGTGCATTGGTTGTTGGTTTTTCTAATCCTAATTTTTATACGATTTTCTTTGAAAAACTTCAGGGTAGAATGCTTGTTTTCCTACCGCTTTTGTTTGCAACTTTAATGATTGTGAACAAACTGTCTAATGAAATTACCAATCCAATTCGTGTAATGACGAAAAAAGCTGGTGAAATTACAAGAGGTAATTTGGACTGCAGCATCAGTTCTGCTGGCCCATTAGAAATGGTGCAATTTGCTGAATCATTTAATAGAATGGTTAGAACCATGCGCGCTAATAGCTCGCAAATTAATGACTTGGCTTATATTGATAAAGTTACGCGTATTCCAAACCGCGAATACTTTAAGCTCGAAGTTGAAAAAACGCTTAAAAATGAAGAGTTGCAAGGTAAGCCTGGCGCAATTTTGTTTATGGATTTAGATGGCTTTAAGCGCGTAAATGACACTTTTGGTCATGAATTTGGTGACCGTTTGTTGAAATCATTTGCTGAGCGTATCAGACAAGACATTCGTGTTGAGGGTAAATTTGTTTCTAGTGATGCTATAACTGGCGTTGAAAAAAACAAGCTAGCGCGCGTTAGCGATGTGTTTGCGCGTCTTGGTGGCGATGAATTTACAATCTTGTTGAGCGAAATGAAGTGCGAGCAAAATGCTGAGCAAGTTGCAAATCGTATCATTCAAGCCGTTAAGAAGCCTTTTGTGATTGATGAAAAAGAAATTACCATTGGTGTATCTATCGGCATTTCTACCTTCTTTAGAACTGACGAAAGCTATGATGACATTTTAAAGCGCGCAGATATGGCTATGTATTTGGCCAAGGAAGAGGGCAAGAACACAGTTCGTGTTTACAATCATGATCTTTATATTCGTGCACAAAAGCGTATGGAAGTTGAGACTGAATTGCGCCAAGCGCTTTCATCAGATCAAATCGAGTTACATTATCAGCCAAAGGTTGATGTTGTAAAAGGCATTTCTAACTCTTGTGAGGCGTTGTTGCGCTGGAGACACCCTGTTAAGGGCATGATTTCACCAAGTGAATTTATTCCAATTGCAGAAGAGACAGGCATGATTTTTGCTCTTGGCGAATTTGCACTTGAGACTGCTTGCGAGAAGATTAAAAAATATGAAGATGAAGGTGTTGAACTTTCTATAGCTGTGAATGTTTCTATTCAGCAGTTTGAGCGTCCAGATTTTGCTAAAATCGTAAATCGCATACTATCAAAAACGGGTGCAAACCCTGCAAAGCTAGAGCTTGAGATTACTGAAAGCATGGCGATGAACAATTATGACATGGCTATGGTTCATATCAACAAGCTTAAGAAATTGGGCATTCAATTAGCGATTGATGATTTTGGTACTGGTTATTCTAATCTTGCACAACTTAGCCGTTTGCCATTTGATGTGTTTAAAATTGACCATTCATTTGTTGAATCTCTTGCAGAAGAAAAAGAGCAAAATGCAAATGTTATTGTGAAAACAATTACGGCTATGGCGCGTAACCTAAATTATAAGGTTATTGCTGAAGGCGTTGAGACTGCAACACAGCGTGACATTTTGCTGGAAGCAGGGTGCGAGATTATGCAGGGGTATTATTTTGCAAAACCAATGCCAAGCGATGAGCTTGTTACTTGGTTGGTAGATGAGAAGTTGATACAAATGCGTTCGTTAACACAACAAGCAGCTCAATCTAATGATGCACAGTTAGATGATGTTGCTTAACGCGCGTTCTTAATTTTTTCGATTTTCTCATATAGTTCATCAAAGTGAGAGATAATTGCATCAGCGCCCAAGCTTTCTATGGGCACATCTGAATAGCCAAAATCAACCACAATAACTGGTATGTTAGCGTTTTGGGCAGCGCTAGTGTCTGTTATTGTATCGCCAATCATTATGGCTTTGTCTTTATTGCCATTTGCAAGTTCTATGGTTTTGAACAAATGGCGTGGATCTGGTTTTCTAAACTCAAAACTATCGCCGCCGGTGATTGAGCTAAATAAATGCGTAATGCCAAGTTCATTTAATAGTATTTTGGCAAGGTATTCTTGTTTGTTTGTGCAAACGCAAATCTTATCGTTTTTAAGTGCCTGTATTGCACTAAGCGAGCCATCAAAGAGCTTTGTTTTTTTGGCAATGTTTTTTGCATAAAACTCTAAAAACCGTTCTTGGCAAGCGGCTTCATTTTCTTTTGAAAGCTCAACATTTGATAGTGCAAATGCACGTTGGATCATTGCTAGTGAGCCATGACCGACCAAATGTCCTAATTGACTAATTTGTAATGGCTCTAACCCTAAAGGAGCAATGGAATGATTGAGCGATTCTAATAAATCAGGGCCAGTATGGGCTAGCGTTCCATCTAAATCGAATATGATTGTATAAGCGTCCATTGGTTTTAAACTATGCCTTGTATGGTTTTTTGTTTTCTTAAGTGACTGATTTAAAATTGCTTTT
>JBGCEA010000079.1:0-12313 GCA_045105915.1 Nitratireductor sp. | reverse complement strand
CGCAATGGTAACAACGGTTGCGATAAATGATAATGAAAGCAACAAAAGCGCGATGCGTTTTTTAAACAGCATTGCCAAACAACCAAGGGCACCTGCAATGACTGAAATTCCAAACGATGCACTTACCCAGTCTGGACGTGCCTTTGCTATGGCTTGGTGAGACGCTGGCATTTGTGTAATGCCCTCTGGGCTGAGTTGCATGAAAAAATTCATAAAGCCCATGGCATTCCATATAAGACCCAAAATACAAATAAGCCAAAAGCTCCAATGTAATTTATGATCTACACTCATTTTAGTTCTCCCAATTTAACTATATGCATTTTTAACTAGATGCGTTTTTCAATAGCATCCCAAAATAGCGCCGCAATATCTGTTCCTGAGAAATTTTTGATTTCGCGTAGGCCAGTTGGCGAGGTAACATTGATTTCGGTAATATAATCACCAATCACATCAATGCCGACAAGAATAAAACCCTCTTCTTTTAGGCGAGGGCCAATGGCTGCGCAAATTTCTCTTTCTCTTTGCGTAAGCTCAGTGTGCTCTGCAACGCCGCCCACATGCATGTTAGAGCGTGCATCACCTTCTGGTGGCACACGGTTGATAGCGCCTACTGGTTCGCCATCGATTAGAATAATGCGCTTATCGCCTTTTCTAACATCCTTTAAATATTGCTGAGCAATAATTGGTTCGCGGTTTATGCCTTCAAACATTTCTAAAATTGAAGACAGGTTTTCATTGTCTTTTGAAACTCTAAACACACCAGCGCCGCCATTGCCATAAAGTGGCTTTACAATGAGCTCGCCAAATTCTTGTCTGAATTTTCTAACAGCTTCATAATCACGCGTCACGAGTGTTGCTGGCATTAGCTCTGGAAATTCCATTACTAATATTTTTTCTGGCGAATTTCGAACAGAAGACGGATCATTCACAACCACCGTTTTTGGGTGAATACGATCTAGCATATGCGTATTGGTTATGTAGCTCATATCAAATGGCGGGTCTTGGCGAAGCAAAATTACATCGAGCGTAGACATGTCGGTGAATTGTTTTTCTCCTAATCTAAAATGATCGCCCTCAACATCGCGCACCTGCATAGCCTCAATATTGGCATCCAACTCTTGGCCACGCAGTTGTAAGTCGTTTGGATGAAAGTGAAACAAATCATAGCCACGCGCTTGCGCTTCTAGGCACATAGCAAAGGTGCTGTCGCCCTTAATATCAATTGAAGAAATGTGGTCCATTTGGACGCCAATTTTTAACTTTTTCGACAAGGTAAATTCCTATTTAAGCCAATTTGGTTTTGCGAAGATTATTTCGTAAAGATGTAAGGAGCATAAAGCCACTTGGCAAGATGCTGTTCTCATAAATCATGTTTGTGTTTTCGTTTTAAGCCATAAGACTACGCCATTAAAATGCATCTTTTAAATGGGCAGGCCATTTGCTGGGTTCAATGGCAATAATATCAAAGCGCGTTGAAAGAAGATGATAGTCTTCTTGTTTTGCAAGCCAGTGATCTGCTGTGTTTTCTATGCGTCTGCTCGCTTCATAGCTAACGCTATCTATTGCGGCTTGCACATTTGCGCGCGCTTTCACTTCTACAATTGCTATCAAATCACCCTTTCGAGCGATAATATCTATCTCTCCAAATTTGGTCTTATAATTTCGTTCAACAATTTTGTAGCCCTTAAGGCGCAAAAAGCCCGCCGCTAAGCTCTCAGCAAACAGGCCGCGTTTTTGCGCTTGTTGTCTTGCAAAATCTTTAGACATTTGCCTCGCTGTCTCTTTAATCTTTTATCCTATTTGGCTTTGCTCTTTTAGGAAAAGCGCCTTTTGGTACAAATCGCGTTTTGCACGCCCTGTTAGTTTTGCCGCTTCGCTTGCCGCTCTACTAACCGACATTGTTTGCAGCAATTCAAGCAGCAAAGCATCTATGTCTAAGGTTTGCTCTTCATCTTTTGGCGCAAGGACAATTACAATTTCGCCGCGTGGTGGATATTGTTCATAGTAACTTGCTAAATTCGCTAAGCTGTCTCTTTGCACTTCTTCATGCATTTTTGTGAGTTCGCGGCAAACCGCACCTTGTCTGTCTTCGCCAAGCACCAGCGCCATATCGCTTAGACATGCGGCTAGCCTTGAGGGTCCCTCAAAAAATGCCAATGTGCCTTTTTCATCTAATAATTTTTTAAGTTCAGATTGGCGTGCAACTTGTTTTGGCGGTAAAAACCCAAAAAAGGTAAAACGCTGCGTGCTAAAGCCACTGGCTGTAATAGCGGCTAATGGCGCGCTTGCACCAGGCACTGGAAATACTGGCAAATCGTTTTCTCTTGCAAGGGCTACTAGCCTTTGCCCAGGGTCTGAAACCAGCGGCGTTCCTGCGTCGCTTGCAAGGGCTACTACTTCACCTTTTTTTAGGCGCTCAATAATAATTGCGCCTTCTTTATCTGCATTATATTCATGATATGAATGCATTTTGGCTTTGATACCAAAATGCGACAATAACTTGCCAGTCACTCTTGTATCTTCGCAAGCGATCAAATCAGCGCTCGCCAAAATTTCTAGCCCACGAATGGTGATATCGCCCAAATTTCCAATTGGAGTAGACACAATATACAGCCCGCTTTCGAATGTTTTTGCGGTAAAATTTGAATGGCCTATTGTATATGAGCGCATCATTAACCTTATTTTTCTGAAATTTTATTTAGTATCAATAGCTTATATGATTAGTTACCTAAAATTAACCATATTAGGTAATAAATATGCCTTATTCATTCCTAAATGCGGTGATTAGCTGTATTTTCATAACTTAAAAGCGGTTTAGCGTGAATACAGATAAAATATGATATCACAAAAATGAACCAAACATGCTAATTGGGTACATTACTCTAGGTAAGTTTTATGACGTATGGAATTTAAAATGATGGGGCAAACATTGAACAAAGTTAAAAAATTAGCTGCTTTAGGCCTATTATCTCTTGGATTAGCGGCTTGTCAGGGCGGCAGTCTTGGTGACGGCTTAAGCGGAACGGGTAATAAGAGCCTGCTTGGCTTACCAACTTTGACACCAAACCCACAAGGCGAAGTTGTTGGACAAGGCAATGTACGTGTAAGCTTGTTGCTTCCAAGAACAGCCGCTGGTAATGGCGCGGTTGCGGCAAAGCAAATTTACAATGGCGCAATGCTTGCGATGCAAGATTTTGGTAGTGCATCACTTCAGCTGGTTATTAAAGATACAAATGGTAATGCGGCAGGCGCACAGGCTGCGGCCAATCAAGCTGTTCAAGAAGGTTCTTCTGCTATTTTAGGGCCTTTGTTCTCTAGTTCTGTGAATTCAGCTTCTGCTGTTACTCAGCCAGCTGGCAGACCTATTATTGGCTTCTCTACAGATACCAGCGTTGCAAGACGCGGTGTGTACTTAATTTCTTACACACCACAAGATGACACAAGAGCGATGATGAACTTTGCAAGTGCACAGGACATCAAAACCCTTCAAGTGTTCTTGCCTAACAACGCTGAAGGCAACATACGTGAAGCAGTGATTAAAGAGACTGTTGAAGCGCGTGGTATGCGTGTGAACATTACAAAATTCGAATTCTCTGGCCCTGGTATTGAAACTGCTGCAAGAGCTGCTGCTGTTTGGGTGCAATCTGCTGATGCACTTTATATTCCAGAAGGTGGACAAATTCCTGGCGTTATCTTAGCAAGCTTGGAGCGCTCTGGCGTTTCGACAAAAGGCAAAAAGATTTTAGGCTCTGGCAAATGGGAATCAGTTAAATTTGATACACCAGCACTTGATGGCGCTTTTTATACAGGTCGTGATGTGAGCAAGTTTGGTGAATTTGCAACACGTTACAAATCTAACTTCTCAGAAGACGCATCTGTTTTGTCTGCGATTGGTTATGATGCGGTAACGCTTGCAACAACATTAGTTAGAAGCAAAGGGCCTCAGGCATTTGCCAGCGAAACTCTGGAAGACCAAAAAGGCTTTGCAGGTATCAATGGTATTTTCCGCTTAAGAGCTAATGGTACATCACAGCGCGGGCTTGCTGTTTATCAAGTAACTAATGGCGCAGGTTCAATTATTTCACCTGCACCTGGCTCATTTACTACTGGTTTTTAATAAGTCAAAAAATTAAGAAGCGAGATCGGCAACGATCGCATCTAGCACCATAGATCCTGAAGGGGTGGCTCTAAGCTGCCCCTTTTGACTTTCTTCTAGAAACTTTTTCTCAATTAAGAATTCTTTTTTTGCTTGTCTTAGTGGCTTACCAGAAAACGCCTCATAACGTTTTGGGTCAATGCCTTCTTTTAGGCGTAAGCCCATTAGCAAAAATTCGTCAGCAGATTGCGAACCTTCAAGCGTTTCGAACTCTTTAAAGCCATGCGATTTGCTCATGGCCTGCTGCCACCAAATTTCAGGATTATATTCAGTAACCGTTGAAACTTTATTCCCATCTAGGCTCAAGCGCCCATGCGCGCCCGGCCCTATGCCTGCATAATCTTGGTAGCGCCAATAAATTAAATTATGCTGACATTCGCTGCTTGGTGCTGCGTGGTTTGAAATTTCATAATTTGGCAAACCTCTAGCTGCCGTAACCTCTTGGGTTAGCTGATATAAATCTGCAGACAAATCGTGTGAAGGCGTGATTAAACGACCCTTTTTGTGCAACTCATAAAAAGGCGTGCCTTGCTCAATGGTTAGCTGGTAGAGTGAGAGATGATCTGCCGCTAAATCAATGGCAGCATTTATTTCTTGTTCCCACTGCTCAAGTGTTTGTTTTGGGCGCGCATAAATGAGATCAAATGATAGTCTTGGAAACGTTTCTCTTGCCAATTCTATTGCACGCTTTGCTTCATCGGCTGTGTGTAAACGACCCAAGAATTTTAGCTGCTCATCGTCTAAAGATTGAACGCCAGCAGAAACACGGTTCACACCCGCTTTTCTATAGCCTCTAAACCTATCAGCCTCTATGCTGGTTGGGTTAGCCTCTAGCGAAATTTCTACGTCTTTTGCAATATTCCAATGTTTTGAAATGGCCGCCAAAATTCGCTCAACCGTTTCAACTTCCATTAGTGAAGGCGTACCGCCTCCAAAAAATATGCTGGTTACATCACGTTTGTCATCGCGCTCTTTTAGCAGCTTAGCCACATGCGCGAGTTCTAACTCATAGGCCTCAACAAAAACTTTTTGGTCTACGGGCTTATGGCGCACATGCGAATTGAAATCACAATAAGGGCACTTAGCCGCGCAAAAAGGCCAATGAATATAGATCCCAAATGGATCGCCTTTTGAATGACATGGCCAGCCCATAAATTACCCTACCAAGCCAGACGGGCTTAAACATTCTGCTTTTAGTTTTGCAAATGCTCTAGAGCGGTGAGAAAGGCCAAGGTCTGCTCTGCCAGCCTCACCCGTTGGGGGCGTGCCGTGTTTTTCTTCTGCACTCATTTGGGCAAAAGTTACATCATAGCCTTGAGGCTGAAAAACAGGATCGTAGCCAAAGCCTTGATCGCCTCTTGGAGGCCAAACAAGATTGCCCTCAACTTCGCCCCTAAAATATTCGGCGTGCCCATCTGGCCAGCAAAGGCAAAGCACTGCCACAAAACGACCTGTGCGTTGATCAAATTCAGTTGCGTTTATTTTTTGCAACGCATCTTCAACCTTTTGCATCGCCATAGAAAAATCGCGCCCTGAGCCGTCTTCTTTTTCTGCCCAGTCTGCTGTGTACACACCAGGCGCACCATCTATCGCATCTACGCATAAACCACTATCATCTGATAGTGCTGGTAGATTGGTGCTAGATGCCGCGGCGAATGCTTTTGTGTAGGCATTTTTTTCAAAAGTGTCGCCATCTTCAACAGGCTCGCTTAAGCCATGCTCTGTTGCAGAACGCGCAATTAAGCCAAAAGGCGAAATCAATTCGTTGATCTCCTTCACCTTTCCCTCATTGTGTGTTGCCACAACAATTTCGCGCGTTTGCAAAAGTCTCATGCTATTTTCCTTAAATCAAAGCAATTACGCTTATTCAGCGTGTTGCAAGATAGCCAATTCACCAATGCCTTTTTTGGCAAGTGTCATAAGCTGTGCAAATTCGTCTTCGCTAAATGGCTTGCCTTCAGCTGTGCCTTGCACTTCAACAATGCCACCATTGCCTGTCATTACAAAGTTTGCATCTGTCTCAGCTGCGCTGTCTTCTGGGTAGTCTAAGTCTAGCACTGGTGTGCCCTCATAAATGCCACAAGAGATAGCCGCTACTTGGTCTTTTAAAACGCCATCGCTTACCATGCCACGATGCTTCATCCACTCAACGCATTCACGTAGCGCAATGTAACCACCTGTAATAGAGGCTGTTCTTGTGCCGCCATCTGCCTGAATAACATCGCAATCAACCGTAATTTGGCGCTCGCCCAAAGCTTCTAGATCTACAATTGCTCTTAATGAACGACCAATAAGGCGCGAAATTTCTTGTGTTCGGCCAGATTGCTTTCCGGCTGCTGCTTCACGGCGCATACGGCTATGCGTTGAGCGCGGTAACATACCATATTCTGCAGTTACCCAGCCAGTGCCGCCACCACGTAGCCACGGTGGTACACGCTCTTCTAAGCTTGCTGTACATAAGACATGCGTATCGCCACACTTAATAAGACAAGAACCCTCAGCATGCGCCGAAAATCCGCGTTCAACTGTAACTTTTCGCATTTCATCTGGTGCTCTTTTTGAAGGGCGCATTGAATATCCGTTCTATAATGGTTTTGTTAGTGAGATCGTTTACATTTATTTTTAAACGCTTTTAGTGCCTAAGTTGAATAAGAGCAACATGAAGAATTGCATGTTTGCCATTTGTTGGCGTATTATAAATGCAGCAAAGAAAAAGAGAAAAACTAAATGAGCTCAAATACTGGTTCAAAAGATAACGACACCACAAAAGACAATAAATTTATTGAAGCTTTAGATGGTCGCTCACGTGATATTTTTAAGAACGTTGTAGAAGCATATCTTGAGACAGGCGCGCCGCTTGGCTCGAAACTTCTGGCAAATTCTTTGCAAACAAAAGTGTCGCCAGCCACCATTCGCAATGTCATGTCTGATCTTGAGCATTTGGGGCTCATTTATTCACCTCATACCAGCTCTGGTCGCCTGCCAACGAATACGGGGCTTAGGTTTTTTGTTGATAGTTTTTTAGAGATTGGTGATCTGACAAAAGAGGATCGCGAATCTATTGATTCGCAGGTGCGTGCCAGCAATAGCGAGCGCACGCTAGAAACGGTTTTAACAGAAGCCAGCCAGTTGCTTTCTGGCCTAACGCAAAGTGCAAGCTTGGTGACAACCGCAAAGCAAGATTTGCGATTGAAGCAAATTGAGTTTGTCAGTTTAGAGCCAACAAAAGTGCTTGTGATTATTGTTGGCGAGAATGGCCAAATTGAAAATAGAATTATTAATTTAACGCAAAGCGTAACGGCAAGTGCGCTGCAAGAAGCCACCAATTATATGAATGCGCATATTGCAGGTAAAACTATTGATGAAGCGCATAAGCAAATTTTGAACATGCATAAGGCCGCCAAAACGGAACTTGATGCATTGGCGCAAGACTTGGTAGATAGAGGGCTTGCAGTGTGGGGCGGCACAGATGAGCGCGATGATGGGCGCTTGATTGTTTCTGGGCATGCTAATTTGCTGGGCGATTTTAAAGCGGCTGATGAATTAGAGCATGTGCAAAAACTCTTTCAAGAATTAGAAGCACGCGATAGTTTGATGAAATTGCTCGAACTTGCAGAAATTGGTGAAGGGGTTCGAATTTTCATTGGTTCAGAAAACAGATTGTTTTCGGCATCTGGGTCATCGCTTATTGTTTCGCCCTATCGCGATAAAGATCAAAAGGTTATTGGTGCGCTCGGTATTATTGGCCCAACCCGCCTAAACTACGCACGAATTGTGCCGATGGTTGATTATACAGCTAAACTTGTAAGCCGACTTATTCGCTAATCAGTAAAAAACGCGTGTTTGAGCGATAAAAATAAAGAAAAAGCTTGATTTTTGCGCTTCAAATTATGATATCGGGTCTTGATTTATTCAACAGCGATTTAACATTCATTTAACAGGGCAATTTGACCATGATTAATAACGGACATCCCGGAGAAGACGAAGCTTTTTTGGATGCACAAAAAGATCTAGAGGCAGAAGCAGCAGCAGAACAAGATGCGCTTGAAGCTGAAGCTGATGCGTTTTTAAATGCGGCTGAGAAAAATGATGGCACACAAGAGGCTGCAGGCTTTGCAGATCCGCTTGAATTTTTGCAATCAGAGTTAGAAAAGCTTGAAGCTGATAAAACTGAATTGCATGAGAAAAATCTTCTTTTGGCGGCTGACATGCAGAATTTGCGCAGACGCACAGCAAAAGACGTGAAAGATGCTAGAGAATATTCTATTGCGGGTTTTGCACGCGAGATGCTTGATGTTTCTGACAATCTAAGACGCGGCTTGGAAGCAATTCCAGAGGACGCTAGAAACCCAGAAGACGCTAATTTTAAAACCCTGATTGAGGGCGTTGAAATGACAGAGCGCGCTATGATGCTGGGCTTGGAAAAGCATGGCGTTAAAAAGCTGAACCCTGAAAATGAGCGCTTTAATCCAAATTTGCACCAAGCAATGTTTGAAATTCCAAATACAGAAGTTCCAAACAATACTGTTTTGCAAGTGGTGCAAAGTGGCTATGTAATTGGCGAGCGCTGCTTGCGCCCTGCTATGGTTGGCGTTTCTAAAGGTGGGCCAAAACATTCTGATGCTGCAGGCAATGATGCAAAGTCTGAGGGTGATGCTTAGTTTTTAAAGCACATGCTTTTAAAAGCCTAAAATTTGAGCAATTTAACAGCAGCACTGTTCCTTTTTAAAGAAGGGCAGTGTTGCTTTTTTTTTGGCTAGCGGGCAAACAAAGTTTATCTGAAGCAATATGTGAATGTTAAATGGCAAATGCAGTTAAGCGCAAAGTTCTTTTGGATCGTAAAAAATTCAGCAAAGAATTAGCAACCCAAATAAGCAGCACTGAACTTGGGGTGAACTCGAGCGAGTTTCGGATGCAGCTGGTAACGCTCTTTAAAAACACTTTAAAAGAAAAACGTGCCCTTGCAGAAGAGTGGCTTTTGAAAGATGGCGATGGACGCGAATGCGCTAGGCGCATTTCTGTTTTGCAAGACAGTTTGATAGAAGAAATTTTTGCTTTTGCCAGCACGCATATTTATGAAAAAAATAAAGTAAATGAAAACGAATTAAGCATTGTAGCCGTAGGTGGATATGGGCGCGGTTTGCTTGCGCCTGGTTCTGATATTGATTTGTTGTTTGTTTTGCCAGAGGGCAAAACTGAACGCTGCGAAAAAATTGTAGAATATGTTTTGTATTTCTTGTGGGATCTTGGCCAAAAAATTGGCCATTCCACCCGCTCTATAAATGAATGCATGAAGCAAGCAAAAGCCGACATGACCATTCGCACTGCTATGCTAGAGGCGCGCCAGATAGTTGGCGATAGCAATTTATTTAACGAATTAAGCGAACGCTTTGACACAGAGATTGTCGCCAAAACTGCAAAAGAATTTATTGATGCCAAATTAGAAGAGCGCGATGGGCGCCACTCTAAAACTGGCGAGTCGCGTTATTTGGTAGAACCCAATGTAAAAGACGGCAAAGGCGGACTTCGCGATTTGCACACGCTTTATTGGATTGGCAAATATTATTATCAAGTGAAAACTTATGATGAATTGGTAGATGTTGGCCTGTTTAATGAAGACGAATTTGCACGCTTTCAAAAAGCGAGTGATTTTCTATGGACCGTGCGTTGCCATATGCACTTTTTAGTGGGCAAGGCTGAAGAGCGCTTATCGTTTGATATTCAGCGCCAAATGGCAGAACGCTTAAAATATATTTCTCATAATGGCCTCTTAGATGTTGAGCGCTTTATGAAGCACTATTTTTTAATGGCAAAAGAAGTGGGCGATCTTACCTTAGCTGTTTGCTCGCAATTAGAAGAAGAGCAAGCGAAAACTGTTTCTGGCATTAATGGTCTTATTCGCTCGATTAAATTTAAGGTTCGCAAAATTGCTGGTGCGCCTGACTTTTTGAATGATCATGGGCGTATAAATATTACGAGCGAAGAGACATTTACTAAAGACCCTGTGAATCTAATACGGCTATTTAAGCTGGCAGATGATAATGATTTAGATATTCATCCAGATGCCAATACGCTTATTACGCGATCACTGGGCTTGATAAATAAAGAGCTGCGCGAAAATGAAGAAGCGAACCGTCTGTTTTTAGATGTGGTGTCTTCTCGCAAAAATCCTGAAGTTCTTTTGCGTAAAATGAACGAGACTGGCGTTCTTGGAAAGTTCATTCCAAGCTTTGGCAAGATTGTAGCCATGATGCAGTTTAATATGTATCACCATTACACAGTAGATGAACACCTGATTAGAAGTGTTGGCGCATTGGCTGGCATTGAAAATGGCAAACTGGCTAAGGAGCATCCGCTTGCCTCTAGCATTTTGCCAGAAATTAAAAACAGACGTCTTTTATATTTCACTCTTCTTATTCATGACATTGCGAAGGGGCGTAAAGAAGACCACTCTATTGCTGGCGCACGTATTGCAAAAAGCCTTGCCCCAAGACTTGGCTTTAACAAGCAAGAGACAGAGCTTATTTCTTGGCTTATTTTAGAACACCTCACTATGAGCACTGTTGCGCAGTCGCGTGATTTGTCTGACAGAAAAACCATTTCTGATTTTGTAGAAACGGTGCAAAGTGTGGATCGATTAAACTATCTGCTTGTTTTAACTGTTTGCGATATTAGAGCCGTTGGGCCTGGTGTTTGGAATGGCTGGAAAGGCCAATTGCTTAGAACGCTATATGATGAGGCAGAGCCCTTATTAACCGGCGGTTTTTCTAAAATAAACCAAAGCGGAAGGTTAGCGCGCGCTAAATCAGAAGTATCAGATTTGCTTCTTGATTGGAGTGCAGAAGAAAAAGGGCGCATTATAGATTTACCCTATGATGCTTATTTTCTTTCAACGCCATTAGAAAACCAAGTGAGGCATTTAAACTTTATTCGTGAAAGCGATAAAAATGCTGAAACATTGGCTATTCAAGCCAATTGTCTAAAATTTGAGGCAATTACTGAAATTACAATTTTGTCGGCAGACCACCCTTCTCTTTTGTCTATTATTGCAGGCGCGTGCGCGGCGGCTGGGGCTAATATTGTGGATGCGAAAATTCATACCACACGTGATGGTAGGGCTTTAGATTCTATCTTTATTAATCGAGAGTTTGATGAAGAGATAGATGAATTGCGCCGCGCTGAGCGCGTGGGCGAAACCATTAAAAGTGCTTTGGCGGGTGAAATAAAAATTGAAAATGTGCTTGCACATAAGCGCCATTCAAAAGCCTCTGCAAAAGCCTTTAACATTAATACCAGCGTTGTTGTGAATAATGATTTGTCAGACAAATTTAGTGTTATTGAAATTGAATGCTTAGATAAGCCGGGCGTTTTGACAGCGATAACGCGCACAATTTCTGAACTGAATTTGAACATTGGCTCTGCGCATATTGCCACCTTTGGTGAAAAGGTGATTGATAGTTTTTATGTGACCGATCTGATTGGCCATAAAGTAACTTCGCCCAATAGACGACACAAAATAATTGAGGCGCTGACACAAAGCTTAAAATCTGGTAGCTCAAAGAAAAGCAAAAACAAATAACAATACCAAAAAGTATGTAAGGCGGCCTTTATGGGGTTAATGGCAAAATTCTTTTCAGTAGGCTCTGCTACACTTGGTAGCCGTGTGCTTGGCTTTGCAAGAGAAGCTCTAATTGCTGCAACCCTTGGCACAGGCCCTGTGGCCGATGCTTTTTATGCCGCGTTTAGGTTTCCAAATTTATTTAGAAGGCTCTTTGCAGAAGGCGCTTTTAACACTGCCTTTGTGCCACTTTTTGCAAGCGAGTTAGAAGCAAAGGGCGAAAAGGGTGCAAAAGAATTTGCTGAGCAAATTTTCTCTGTGCTCGTTTTGGTGCTTATTGTTTTAAGCGCACTTGCTATGTTGTTTATGCCCTTATTGGTTGGCTCTATTATTGCACCCAACTTTGCAACCAATCCAGAAAAATTTGATCTAACCGTCCTATTAACGCGGATCATGTTTCCTTATTTAGCGGCTATGTCTTTAGTTGCCATGTTCTCTGGTATTTTAAACTCTTTTCGAAAATACTTTTTGGCGGCCTTTGCGCCTGTTCTATTAAATGTTGTTTTGGTGGGCGTTTTAAGTGTTGCCCTATGGCAGGG
>JBGCEA010000078.1:0-3109 GCA_045105915.1 Nitratireductor sp. | reverse complement strand
GAGATAAAGATAAGCCATCTTCGCTCTCTTCTAAACTTGGCGGCCTAAAGCGCACAAAGTTTATTTCTGTTTTATCTTTGTCTTGTTGGGGCTTAAACAAGCTGTTCATATTGGTAGGTAAATCACCAGGGAAGATTGCTGTTTGTGTTTTGCCATTAAAGGTTTCACCATCAATGTTCTCGCCTTTTAAAGGCGTACCAACAATCACAGGCAAGTCTTCACCCTTATCTTTTACACTGGCTTCAACGGTTGCGCGCACAGAGGCAATGCCCAGCGCACAAAACTTAGCGCCATAAAATTGCGCATCGTCTTTTGCCTCGTGCACAATATGGCCTAATAGTTTTTCGAGTTTGTCATGGTTTTCGTGGTGCAAATGATCGGCTTTGGTTGCCGCAAATAAAATACGATCGATTTTTTTAGAAAACAAAGAAGACAAAAGCGAGTTTTTGCCTGTTCTAAAACATCCCAAAATATCGCCCAATGCATTTTTAAGATCTAGCAATGCGTCACTGCCAGCATTCATGGCTTGCAAAGCGTCAACCAAAACAATTTGCCTATCAAGCCTTGCAAAGTGCTCGCGGAAAAAGGGTTTAACGACATAGGTTTTATATGCTTCATAGCGCTCTGCCATCATTTCGTGCAGCGAGCCTTGTTCGCGCGTGTTATTGTCTGCTTCCATATGTAAAGGCGCAAAGGTGAGTGCAGGTGAACCTTCTAAATCTCCCGGCATTAAAAAGCGCCCAGGGGGCAATGTAGATAGCGCTGTATTATCTTGTCTGCAATCTCGCAAATATTGCGTAAAGGCGGAAGACATTTTCTTTGCAACCATTTCATCTGCTGGTGCATTCACATCATGCGAATCTAGCAAAGCATGCCATTCTTTAGCGAGCTTTTTACGCTCGCCTTGCTGAGATAACTCAAAAGCTTGTACACACCACTGCTCATAGCTCATGCCAAGCAATGGCAAATCTAGCAGCCATTCACCTGGATAATCTACGATATCAATGTTGAGTGTATTGCGCCCAAGTATTTTGTTTAAACTTGAGTTTGATTCAAAATGAAGCGTGAGCCTAATTTCAGAAATCGCTTTGGTAGATTGCGGCCATAGACGGTCTTCAACCAGTGTTTGAATGTGTTCTTCATATTCAAATCTTGGTAAATCCATGCTGGGCTGAGGGCGAATTTCTGCCTTTGCAATGCGTCCATCTGTTTGCGCTTCAAACATCGGCAGACGCCCACCATGCAACAAATTATGAATGAGCGAAGAAATGAAAACCGTTTTACCAGCGCGCGAAAGGCCAGTAACGCCAAGCCTAAGGGTTGGTTCAAGTAAATTACCAGCCGCATCTTGTATATTATCAAATGCAATCAACGCATCATCGCTAAAAGATGTTAGTTTAGCATTTGGCTTGCTTGTTTTATTGCCAATTGATTTTACCAAATTCACCCCTAAATTTTAAAATCTGTGCTTATAATAGTACTAGTATAATTATATTTGATGCAATGCTCTACATATATGGGGGCTAGAGTATTGATTTCAAATAATATTTTCTAAATTAATTTGAAAAGCCCACAATAATATATGCTCTAAAAGTATGGACTTTCAAATCGCGCTAAGTGCCCGCTGGCTTTTTCTAATTCTTGCCAAGCATTACAGCTAAAGCGAATGTCTGCAATGTTGCCTTCTTTAAAGCCGTTTGCCCAATTTAGCTTTGCCCGTTCTTGGCCGCTGCCAACCAAAAAACTGGTAAGCGCTGCGCACATAGGGTTGTGCCCAATAATCATGAGGGTCTGTGCTTTGCTGTCTTTAGGTGTTTCATGCTGCTTTATAAGGTTGAAATAATCTTCATTCATGCAGGCATATAAAAGTTCACGAAAATCAATTTCAGGCTTTTGAGTAAATGCATGCTCTATAGCGCTCAAAGTTTGGCGTGTTCTGGTAGCTGGCGAACAATAAACAAAATCTGGCTGTAAATTCTCTTTTTCTATGGTTTGAGCCACTTTTGTAACTTCTATTTTGCCGGCTTCATTAAGTTCTCTCTCAATGTCCCTTTGCCCGCTTTTGGCAAAGCTCGAGCTTGCATGGCGTAAAATGAGAAGTTGAAGCATGAAAACCTACTATAGAATGAGCGCTAAAGAGTGAGCGCTGAATTAGCTAATAGTAGAAATATCTACATTTGCCAAATTTACAATACTGCGCATCGCAAAACTGGTTTGAATGCGAATGACATGGGGCAGGGTAGAAACCCAGTTTCTGTGCACATTTTCAAAGTCTTCCATGTCTTTGGCATTAACGCGCGCAATATAGTCGCTTTCGCCAGACATCAAAAAACACGCCACGATATAAGGACATTTTATGGCTGCTTGTTCAAATTCAAGCATCGCTTTTTCAGATTGGCTAGAAAGCGTAATGTGAATAATGCACGTCACCGTATGGCCAATGGCCTTGTTAGAAATAACGGCCTGGTAGCCTGTTATAACACCGGTTTGCTCTAAATGCGCCACACGTCGCGAGCACGCAGATTGCGAAAGGCCAACTTTGTCAGCCAATTCGACATTGGCAATTCTAGCATTTGTTTGCAGTTCGCGTAATATCGAACGATCTATCTTATCAAAATCCATTTGCGCAATAATCCACTAATTTTTAAACAAAAATGCAATAATATTCGAAATTTTACGTCTTATAACGTAACTTTGCAAGGATAATAATGAAGGTTTACCCTAAGCTCATACTCAATGTTAAATTGATATTTAGGAGTGATATCATGAAGGTTGGTGTTCCAAAGGAAATTAAAAACAACGAATTTAGAGTGGGTTTAACCCCAGGTTCCGTGCGTGAATATGTTGCACATGGTCATGACGTTTACATTGAAACAAATGCTGGTGGCGGCATTAATGCAAGCGATGAAGACTATAAAGCGGCAGGCGCACAAATTTTGCAAACAGCTGAAGAAGTGTTTGCGATTGCCGAGATGATCGTAAAAGTTAAAGAGCCTCAGCCAAGTGAATGGGCACAACTTAGACAAGACCAAATTCTTTACACCTATCTGCACCTTGCGCCAGACGCGCCTCAAACAATGGGCTTGATCGAATCTGGCTGTACAGCAAT
>JBGCEA010000077.1:0-5982 GCA_045105915.1 Nitratireductor sp. | reverse complement strand
CACAAAGCATTTCGCCTATTTGCCACAGCCAACACAATTGGCCTTGGTGACACAACAGGCTTGTATCACGGCACACAGCAAATCAACCAAGCCCAAATGGACAGATGGTCACTTATTACCACACTGAACTATTTAGAGCATGACAAAGAAACAGACATTGTACTTGCAAAGGTAAAAGCGTTTTCTGGAGATGAAGGCCGCGACACAATTTCAAAAATGGTTCGCATTGCCGACATGACAAGAAGCGCCTTTATCAATGGCGATCTTTCTACGGTTATGAGCCCACGTACTGTAATTAGCTGGGCAGAAAACGCGGCAATTTTTGGCGATGTTGGCTTTGCTTTCCGCCTTACATTCTTAAACAAATGTGACGAGTTAGAACGCGCCACAGTAGCAGAGTTTTACCAACGCGTTTATGGCGAAGAAATTTCAGAATCCACAGCCAATATCGTGATGGAATAATCATTAATGGCAACAACTGGTGACAACTCTAAGCGCAATCCAGTAGCGCCCGACTATGAGCCAATGAAACAGGCTCTAAGCGGCTGCGTGCGCGCAATTGCGGGCCCGCGCGTTGAGGGCGAAGAAATTGATGTTGTCTTTGCAAATGAGCGCCCTGCCCTTGTGGGCGATCAAGTACGCTTGCCAGAGCCAAACCGTAAAATGACTAAAGAACAGCTTGCAGCCATTCGTGGTGCTGGCGATTCTATGGCTTTGCGCCTTGCAAAACACGACACCAAAGTGCACGCAAAGCACATGCCAAAAGGCGACAATGCTAAAGCCATTTATGACCGCGTTGAACAAATACGCGTTGAATCATTAGGCTCGCGCAATCTAACAGGCATGACCACCAATCTGTCTGCCATGTTAGAAGACAAATATAGCAAAGCAAATTATCAAAATGCTGAAGCGCGTAGCGATTCTCCCCTAGACGAAGCGCTTGCTCTCATTGTGCGCGAAAAGATAACAGGCATCGCACCACCAAAAAGTGCAGAAGGTTTTGTGTCACTATGGCGTGATTTTGTCGAAACAAAAGCAGCAAAAGCGCTTGAAGCCTTGGATGATGATTTAGGCGATCAAGAAAAATTTGCGACAGCCATTCACGAACTCATTAGACAACTTGATATGGGTGATGAGCTTGGCGACAACCAAGCTGATGATAATCAAGATGAAGAGTCTGAGGAAGAAAAACCTCAAGATAACCAAGATGAAGAGCAGCGCGAAAATGAAGAATCGACTGGCCAAGACGATGGACAGCCAGAAGAGAGCGACCCAGATTCGCAAGAGCAGCAAGACCAAGAAGCCCAAATGGATGCGGCAGACGGCTCTGACGATCAATTTGATGAAGAAGACATGGACGCTAGCGAAACGCCAGGCGATTCTACACGCCCTGAGCTTCCCTTCTCGCAGCTCCCGCCAGATTCTGACTATCAAGTTTTCAATCCAAAATTCGATGAAACCATTACAGCAGAAGAGCTGTGCGATAGCGAAGAGTTAGAGCGCCTACGTGCATTCCTCGATAAGCAATTAGCGCACTTACAAGGCGTGGTTGGCAGGCTTGCAAACCGCCTACAACGCAAGCTCATGGCACAGCAAAATAGAGGCTGGGACTTTGACCTTGAAGAAGGTTATTTAGACACCGCAAAATTAACGCGTATCGTGACCGACCCGATGACGCCGCTTTCTTTTAAAATGGAACAAGACACCATTTTTAGAGACACTATCGTGACACTTCTGATCGATAATTCTGGCTCAATGCGCGGAAGACCAATAACTGTTGCCGCAAGTTGCGCAGACATTTTAGCACGCACCCTAGAGCGTTGCGGCGTGAAGGTAGAAGTGCTGGGCTTTACCACAAAAGCGTGGAAAGGCGGGCAAAGCCGTGAAAACTGGCTGCAAGAAGAAAAGCCAGCAAACCCTGGCCGCCTAAACGATTTGCGCCATATCATTTATAAAAGCGCAGATGCCCCCTATCGTCGCTCGCGCCCGAACCTTGGCCTTATGATGCGCGAAGGCCTGCTAAAAGAAAACATAGATGGCGAAGCACTGCTATGGGCACACGAACGCCTAATGAACCGGCCTGAAAATAGACGCATTTTGATGATGATTTCAGATGGTGCGCCAGTTGATGATTCTACGTTGTCGGTGAACCCCGGCAATTATCTAGAACGCCATTTGCGCCATGTAATTGAAGACATTGAAAGCCACTCGCCTGTAGAGTTGCTAGCCATTGGTATTGGCCACGATGTGACACGCTACTATAGCCGTGCGGTTACTATTGTGGATGCAGAAGAATTAGCAGGCGCGATGACTGACCAGCTTGCTGATCTGTTTCAAGAAAAACCAAAAACACCACAAAAGCGAGGACGCATGAGTGGTGCCCTTACAAGGTAATTACTAAGTGTTCCAAGCTGCTCATTTATCAAATCTTTTAAAAAGCTGTCTTTTTGCAGTCGTGTCATTTGGCTTTGTGAGCGCAGCAAACGCAGAAAAAATCAACACAAGCACTGCGATCATAAACAAGTTCATCACCAATACCAAAAATGTAGAATTTTTAAGTGGCATCGAAATCGCATCGCCAAGCAAAGAATTTGGTGGCTTTTCTGGTCTAAGCATTCAACAAAATGGCAGCAAACTTATTGCTGTATCTGATGTTGCAAAATGGCTAACACTCGACTTAGTGAGAGACAAAAACGGCAAACTGTCATCCGTTAAAAATGCAAGCCTAGATTGCCTATGTCGTAACAATGGCACACCCTATGGCAACAAAAGATGGGGCGATTCAGAAGGCTTGGTCATTAAAGGCGATAATGCTTTTGTTTCTTTTGAAGGCCTAAACCGCGTAAATGTTTATGATCTAGATGCGCAAAACAAACCCAGCAATGCAAAACAACAAACCGCTTCTTTCAAACCCTTCAAACTAAACCAAGGCAAAGGGCTAGAGGCACTAGCGCTTGCGCCCAAAACCAGCGCCCTTTTTGGCAACTTCATTGCAATAGCAGAAGACTCGCTAAACAGCGTCGGCAATCACCGCGCCTTCATAGCCAATGCAGTAGATATCACAGAATTCGCCATTAAAAAGACCAATGATTACATGGTGACTGATGCAAGCTTTTTGCAAAATGGCGATTTGCTTATTTTAGAAAGACGTTTTGAAACAATTTTTGATATTGGCATGCGCATAAGGCGCTTTAGCAAAGACACACTCACCAGCAGTCAAACCTTAAAAGGTAAAACTATAAACGGCGAAATACTTTTAGAATCTGGCTTATCAAACCCGATTGACAATATGGAAGGTCTCGCCACTTGGCAAAATACCAAGGGCGAAACCATTTTAAGCATCATATCAGATGATAATTTTTTAGGCCTTCAGCGCACACTATTGCTAGAGTTCAAATTACTGAACTAAGCTTTTGCGCTAATTGCACCAATGCGGTTAAGCAACAATTTGTATGGCGCTAGCGCAACCACGCCAACAATCACCTTCACCAAAAAGTCGCCCACTGCCCAAGAAATCCAGCGCGGATACATGGCAGCAAACACAGCCAAGAAAGGCGCGCTTTCAAGTGCAAATGCATCATTTTCACCTAAAAATGCAAAGCTGGTTGAAAAGGCTAAAGTGAAGAACAAGCACGTATCAAAGAACGAACCAACCAGCGAAGAGATAAGCGGCGCTTTCCACCACTTAGCATCGCGCATTTGGTCAAATACAAAGATGTCTAGAATTTGCGCAACTAAAAACGCAGTACCAGAAGAAATAGCAATACGTGTTAAACGCTCAATCGATGCCTGATACTCAACAGGTATAAGCCCCATCGCATACAAAATTTGAGGCACAACAATAGAAGCAATAACTGCAGTTAAAAAGCCTATAGCCACAACGCGTCTTGCTTTTTGTGTCCCAAATACACGATTGGTTAAATCAGTGACCAAAAATGCAAATGGATAAGTAAAAGCGCCATAGGTTAAAAGATCGCCCAAAAATACTGAGCCAAGCGAGTAACCGACAGGAAAGTTGACAAGAATATTCGACAACACCACGACAAGCGCCATGGCAAAGATGAACGGTAAAACCGAAAGATAAGATTTTGACATTTGAAATTCCATTTTTTTAATCTGGGAGATGGCACCAGAACACAAATTAAACACCATTGTTTAATTCAACAAAATAAAAGGCTCGGAAAAAATCCGAACCTTAAAACTTAAAACGAAGACTTGCTTAAAATTAAGCAGCTGCTTCTTGTTGTTTCTTTTCGATCTGCTTTTTCAAAAGACGTGCTTTCATAGAAAGCTCAGAGCCTTTAGCTTTAGCAAGAAACGCATCAAGACCACCACGGTGCTCAACAGTGCGAAGTGCAGCAGCAGAAATTCTCATACGTACACGTTGATTAAGCGCTTCGCTCATCAAAGTAACATTTACTAGGTTTGGCAAAAATCTACGGCGACTTCTGTTTTTCGCGTGACTTACGTTATTACCATACATAACCGACTTAGCGGTCAATTCACAGCTTCTAGACATAGAAACAATCCTTTAAATTCAAACTCCAAGACCAAAATTAATTTGCGACATTTAACTAAATTGCCCAGCTAACTTGTTTACTGAGCGCAAAAATTAGCGCAAGTCTTGGAAAAGTTGGTTTTCTATAGTCTCAACGCCTGTTCGCGTCAAGACTTGAGTCGCCTTTCAGGCTTTAGAATCTGCAAAATTGAGCTGATTTTTTTGCAGATTTACAATTACCACTGCATTTGACCTAATTTGGCCTATTTATTGGTTCAATCACAACTCAACTAACACCAGCTCACATTAAATATCTGGTTCATTTTACGTTCACACTAGAAATTTTATAATAACATGACTTACACGCTCCGAAATCTATTTGGGAAAAACATGCAATACCTATCAAATTTAAAATCTACCAAGTTCACATCAGCCTTTCTTGCAACTTCACTTGCTCTTTTGGCCTATGACCACACGGCTGCACATGCACAAGAAAAAGCAGATGAAGAACTGCCAAGCATAAGCCACAAAACCAAATTTGTGGTTCAAGCTGGCGGTATAGATGTTGGCGAAATGAGCTTCATAATAAAATCTGATAGAAAAACATATACCCTTAAAGGCAGCGGCAAAACCAAAGGCATTGCAAAGTGGTTTTCTTCTGGCAACGCAAAACTAGAAAGCGCTGGCTCGCTATTGGGCGATCGACTAGATGCACAATCGCATTTTATCAAAGTAACTGATGGCAAAAAAACTGAATCCCTTTCAATGAATTTTTCAGGCGGCAGCATTACCGATCTTCAAATGAAGCCTGACAAATCTAAAAAACATTTGAAAGATAAATATTACACAATTGCAGAACGCGATTTCTTAAACATCATCGACCCTGCATCTACACTTGTACTGCCGGTGCCATATGAAAAGGCAACAGATCCAAAAGCTGCCTGCAATCACTTGCACAGAGTATACGATGGTGAAACGCGTTACGATATGCAGCTAAGTTACAAAAAACGCGCGAAAATAAAAACCAAAGGTTACAACGGCAATGTCTATGTATGTCGCCTAAATTACATTCCTGTGTCTGGTCACAAAAAATCTAACAAAAATATAAAGCGCATGGCCAAAAGCAATGATATGGAAATTTGGATAGCGCCAATGCAAGCTACCAATGTTTTCACGCCTATTCGAATAAACATTCCAACATGGATTGGTCGCTTTACGGCAGAGCCAACTTATTTTGGCCCAGCAAATTAATTCAATCACTATTACAAAAAATTAGGTGACATTAAGCTGGATATTCAACTGCAAAGGCCATAATAGTATTGGCAACTGAGGTTTAGTTAGAGCCTCATACAAACATCAATTTTTGTAAGTACAATGCACGCGCCAAGCCCAGTAAATTCAACATCCAACGGTAAAGGCGTCAAAGCAATACTTGGCCCCACCAATACCGGTAAAACGCATTATGCCATAGAGCGAATGACGTC
>JBGCEA010000076.1:0-5389 GCA_045105915.1 Nitratireductor sp. | reverse complement strand
CGCATTGGCGAGCGAAGGCAATATTCCCTACGACCAGCTAATGGAAATTCGCGATCCTAAAAATCCTGAAAACGATGCTGGGGTTAGAATTTTAAATTGCGATGGATCAGAAGCACAAGCCTGCGGAAACGGCATGCGCTGCGTGGTTGCTTATCTAAACGCACAAGACCAAAAGCTCGATTATAAAATAGCAACCAGAGCTGGCCTTTTAACAACCACCTATCAAGATGCTGACAACATTACTGTCGACATGGGCAAGCCAAATTTAGGTTGGGAGCAAATACCAACAACAGAAGAGTTTTCAGACACATCAAAGGTTGAATTACAAATAGGCCCAATAGATGCACCTGTGTTGCACTCGCCAAGCCTTGCCAATATGGGCAATCCGCATGCGATTTTTTGGGTCGAAGCGCCAGTAGAAAGCTATGACTTACATTTGTTTGGACCATTGCTAGAAAACCATCCCATTTTTCCTGAAAAAGCAAATATCACAATTGCTCAGGTGATAAATGGCGAGCACATAAATATACGTACATGGGAACGCGCGGCTGGCCTAACGCTTGCTTGTGGTTCTGCAGCTTGCGCAACACTTGTGAGCGCCATTAGAACAGGACGCCTAAATGAGGGCGTTCGAAAAGCAACCATAACAGTGCCAAGCGGAAAAAATCTCATTATAGAATGGCTAGAAAACAACCATGTCTTGATGAGCGGACCTGCTGAGTTTGAATTTTTTGGACAATTTGATCGAGATACTGGCGAATGGAAAAAGGACTAAAAGGCATTCGCCAAAAGCAAAAAGCCAATTAGTCCCTTAATCTCATCATTCTTAAATCTGCTACTTATTCGCAGCCAAAATGCACACCAGGAAGCTGCTTATCAAGCGTACATATTGTGCCGCCCCACACATAGCCTGTCTCACCAGAGGTCTGAATTTTAACCCATTGCCAGCCATCATAAAAGCTTCCAGATTCTTGCATCACAAAAATTGGCGTGCCTTGCGGAAGGCTAAACAATTGAGGCGCATTTAAGTCAGGGCTTTGGCGCACTTTTGAGCCAAACAAAGACTTCGCATTTGCAATCACCTGATGTGCACTTGGCACACGCGAACTTAGGTTAAATCGCTCACAACCAATTAATATGCCGCTCTCTTTTGTTTCAACACACATAGTGCCGCCCCAAGCATATCCCTCTTCGCCTTCACCATAGCGCACCTTAAACCACTGGAAGTCTTGGAAATAAATACCTGTTGCTTCAACAAGCTCTATCGGCTCACGAAAACTCAACTGATCAATGCGCTTAGCTTTTACGTCTGGCTTCGCTCTAATAATTGTTTCAAGCGCATTGGCTAAAACAGAATAGTCATTTTGGGCGCCGCCAGATTGTGCATTTGCCAAAAATGCTTTGCACGGAAAAGTTGGCCCACCCTCAATAATTAAAACACCTTTATCGGCTTTAGAGTGAAACGTTAAAACGCCATCAGAGTATTGTTCACCAGAACCACTTCTAACTCTTGGCAGTTTTTCGTTCGCCATTTCAGGATAACCAATCAGGCCAACAAACTCGCCACCATAATAAATAGAGCTGCCCAATTTCATGCCATTTCGGTTTAGCACTGGGTGATCTTTTACTTCGCACACAAAGCTCGGCTCTGGTGATGCAAAAGCAAGCACTGGTTGTAATAAAGCTAAAATCATTGAAGCCATGAAAAGCGAGATAAAGGTACTGATCTTTTTAAACATATTATCCTCATGAGCCCCATTAATTACAAAACGGCATTAAAAGCCGCCTCCTCAAGAGTTTTCATAATATAAGACTGTTAGGGTAAAATCCATGCCAAATTTGCTGCAAAGCAAAACACTGCTCAAAACACTGGTAATTTGGCTCTTTATACGCCATATACCCTTAAACATGTAATGCATGGCAAATAGCTACAATTTCAAGAAGCATAAAACCAAAAAACACTGGTGCAATGAGCATAAAAACACTCACATTTGGCTGCAGACTAAACACTTACGAAACAGAAGTGATGAAGCAAAAAGCCGAGGCCGCTGGACTGGCTGAACTAAAAGACGGCGCTGTTTTAATAAACACCTGCGCAGTTACCAGCGAAGCTGTGCGCCAAGCTAAGCAAGCCATTCGTAAAACCAGACGCGAAAACCCAAATGCGCGAATAATTGTTTCGGGCTGCGCCGCGCAAACAGAGCCGCATTCATTTGGTGCAATGGACGAAGTAGACTTAGTGCTGGGCAATGAAGAAAAACTCAGCAGCAATTCGTATAGAGCGTTACCTGATTTTGGCGTAAATGATTTTGAAAAAGTACGCGTAAACGACATAATGAGCGTGAAAGAAACCGCATCTCATTTGGTGAAATCTATCGATGGGCACAGCAGAGCTTTTGTTCAGGTGCAAAATGGATGCGACCACCGTTGCACATTTTGTATTATTCCATATGGCCGAGGCAACTCTCGTTCAGTGCCAGCTGGCGAAGTTGTGGAGCAAGTAAAAAAGCTTGTCGGCAATGGCTACAACGAAATTGTTATAACGGGCGTCGACACCACGTCTTGGGGAGCAGATTTGCCAGCTAGCCCAAAACTTGGCAATTTGGTGCAATCGCTTCTAAAGCAAGTTCCCGATTTAAAAAGACTACGCCTCTCCTCAATCGATTCTATTGAGGTAGACGAAGCCTTAATGGATGTGATCGCCAGCGAAAAAAGATTCATGCCGCATTTGCATCTGTCATTACAGCATGGCGACGATATGATCTTAAAGCGTATGAAGCGCAGGCACTCGCGCCAAGACTCAATTGAGTTTTGCAACCAAGTCAAAAAAATACGTCCAGATATTGTTTTTGGCGCTGACATTATCGCAGGGTTTCCAACTGAAACTGAAGAGATGTTTGAAAACTCTATCAATGTGGTTGATGCATGCGGCTTAACGCATTTGCATGTTTTTCCTTTTTCACCGCGCCCTGGCACACCAGCAGAAAAAATGCCGCAATTAGACCGCTCAATCATAAAGCAGCGTGCGCAGCTACTGCGTGCTAAAGGACAAGAAGTTTATTCAAAGCACCTAAATGCGTGGCAAGGCAAAACCACAACAATCTTGGTTGAAAAGAACAATGTTGGCAGAACAGATCAATTTACCCCTGTAAGAGTAAGTGGCGATGCAATAGAACCCAATACTTTGCTAGAGGTAGAAATAACCGGCAATGATGGTAAAGTGCTAACAGGCAACAAAATTACATCTGCAGCAAATGCAGATGCAAAATTAGAGAACATAAATGGCTGAAAAAAAACCAGGCTTTCTTAAAAAAATCTTCTCATTTGGCTTTGGCAAAAAAGCTGAAGAACCTGAAGTTGAAGCACCTAAAGAATTAGAAGCGCCAAAAGCTGAAGCAGAAAAGGCTGCGAAAGCGCCTAAAGCTAAAAGCGCTGATAAAAAAACAGATAAAGCCGCACCAAAAGAAAAATCTAAAAAGAAAAAAGAAAAGGCAAAAGCTGCCCCTTCAAAAAAGGCTGACGCGAAAGCTAAGACAAAAGTTGAGGCGAAAGACGCTAAACCTAAAAAGACAAAAGAAGAAAAAGCTCCAAAGGTTGCCGAAAAGAAATCTGCTAAAAAGCTGGCTAATAATGACGCTGTTGATGCTACTGAAAAGCCCTTCGTCCAAACTAAACAAGAGAATAAGCAAGAGCCGGTTCAAGAGCCTATAGCTGAAGCTCCAGAGGCAACAGCCCTAACGCCAGAAGTTGAGGCTGAAACCAAGCCAGTTAAAAAGACGCCAACAAAAACTGCCGTCACGCTGACAGAACGAAAAGAACCGGCACAAGAAGTAGCACCAATTGTTGAACAACCTGTAGAAGAGAAAAAACAAGGTTGGCTTAAGCGCCTTACAAAAGGCCTTTCACGTTCTTCAGAAGCACTTACAGAGAACATCACAAAAGTTTTCACAGACAAAAAACTTGATGATGACACACTACAAGACCTTGAAGACATTTTGCTACAAGCCGATCTTGGCATTGAAACCGCGATGAAAATTACGGACGCGTTGGCTGAACAAAAATTTGGCAAATCGGTTACCGATGAAGAAGTGCGCGAAATTATGGCTGAGGAAATTGAAAAAATCCTTGCGCCTGTTGCAATAGATCTAGATTTAGACCTAGAGCACCAACCACATGTTATTTTAATGATCGGTGTAAACGGCTCTGGCAAAACAACCACCATCGGCAAATTAGGCCAAAAGCTATACGATGCTGGCTTCTCAACTTCACTCGTCGCTGGCGATACATTTAGAGCCGCAGCCATTGAACAGCTAAAAATATGGGGCGAGCGCACGCAGTCTCCTGTTCTATTTAGAGAGCTTGGCGCAGATGCCGCAGGCCTTGCTTATGATGCATGGGACAATACACGCGAAGATAGACGCGATGTGATGCTTATGGATACAGCGGGCCGCCTGCAAAACAAAAAAGAGCTAATGGAAGAGCTTGAAAAAATTGTTCGCGTCTTGAAAAAACAAGATGAAAGCGCACCCCAAACTGTGTTGCTAACCTTAGATGCAACCACCGGCCAAAACGCCATGAACCAAGTAGAAATATTTAAAGAAGTTGCAGGCGTTAATGGCATTGTGATGACAAAATTAGATGGCACAGCAAGAGGCGGTATTTTAGTTGCCATTGCCGCTAAATATAAATTGCCAGTTTACTTCGTGGGCGTTGGCGAAGGTGTAGAAGACTTAGAACCATTTGAAGCACGCGATTTTGCAAGATCAATTGTTGGACTACCGAAAGAAGATGAATAGATGAACACTCCCAATAAAAGCACTGAAAAAGAGCCTATTGGCCAAGGTCTAAAACTTGCGCTCGAAATGGGTCCATTGGTTGTTTTCTTTTTAGCCAACTCTTATGGCGATCGCTTAGCGCAGGCCTTTCCGGTTCTACAAGAATTAGGCGGCAAGATTTTCATTGGCACTGCTCTGTTCATGGTGGCAATGGCAATTTCGCTTACCATTACTTGGTTGCTTGAGCGCAAAATCGCGGTCATGCCACTCGTTACAGGCATTATGGTTTTCTTCTTTGGTGGCCTTACACTTTACTTGCAAGACGACACATTCATTAAGCTAAAACCAACCATCGTAAATATTTTCTTTGGCACTGTATTGCTTGGCGCGCTTTTTATAAAAGGCAAAGCATTGCTAAAATATTTATTTGGTTCAGCCTTTCAACTAGACGATGAAGGTTGGAAAAAACTAACCTTTAGATGGGGTGTTTTCTTCTTCTGTTTAGCGGCTTTAAACGAGATTATTTGGCGTAATTTTTCAACCGACTTTTGGGTAACCTTCAAAGTATGGGGAACAATGCCACTAACAATCGTCTTTATGCTTTTCCAAATGGG
>JBGCEA010000075.1:0-3339 GCA_045105915.1 Nitratireductor sp. | reverse complement strand
GAACCTTTCCATAAGATAATAACTCAACTCGCAAAAACCAAATTTGAAAACCAATGTGCAATATCAAATACCCAATGCACAAAAACATCTGAGGGCGCAACGCGCTGTCAGATGGGGACCTCCGTAATCTTTTAATGCAATAAAACTAGCAATAATCGCTACGGTCAGTGGCTCAAAATATAGTCTCTAAGAGAGATAGAACTGCATTAATAGAGAAAATGGTTATTTGTCAAGGAAATTTGGTTGAAGCCAATTTAGTCCATTACAGAATAATCTTGCATTAATGAAACAGTAGTGCTGGATTATTTGAAAAATGGGGAGAGAAATATGGAAATACAGATCAAAAGCAAAACAGTATTTGCAATACCTTTTTACTTAGCCTTAATACTATCAGCGCCAGATAGAGCTTTTGCGCAAGATGTTTGTGGCGATACAAGTATTTATTCGCAGGGCACTACTGCAGGAAATGATCATGATGTGGTTAGCAATGCTGACACATCAACAATCGCCAATCTTAAATTGCAGGAAGAGGTCTGCCAAAACATAGCAATTTCCAGTGCACTTGAAGACGTTGACCTCACGGGCGATGAAACCACTGGTATTCGTTTAAACTTTGCTACTGCTGGCAGCCAAGATGTTCCAGCAATTGGAGTGACTGGTGCATTCATTCTTTCAGACCAAAGAAAAAGTGGCAAAGGACGCCTGACTGCAAATGCCGGAATAGCATTTAGTGGCGAGCAGAGAGGAAGCCGTGTTGGTTTGCAATTAAGCTGGTAGAGCTTATTCACTCACCTAACCAAAAGCTTCTTTGCAATTGGTTTTAAGAATTTTAGCCAAAGGCCGATAAAAAGCCTGCCTTTAAAACTGATCGGCATAAGGTAGTCTTGCACGCACACATTGTTTTGGCACAAATTCTGCTCATTTGCAGTCGCCGGGCTTAAAAAATCGAGCGTTTCTATGCTCTGTTCAATACAGCTTTTTATCAGATTTTGATTGTGCAATGCTTCCACCCAATTGGCATCTTGCGCCCCAAAACCAGACATGAAATTATAAAACCTGCCTTTATAAACAAAGCCCAATTGATCTGAAACAAGCACATCATTTTGCGTCAAGCGAATGCCCATGGCTTCAATAGTGCCCTGCTCTTGATGACTTGGAGCTTTTTTAAACGTATCTAAAAAACCTTTTAAATCTGTATTTGCATAAGCGCGCGAAGTAATGCCCAAACGTGCATACCAAGCCTCACGCTTTTCATAGACGCTTTCAATAACGCTACTTAGCAACTCATCTTTGCCAGTCCATTTGTCAGCTTTTTGGCTTTTCAAGCCGACTTCATTAGTCTCATCTAATGGCTTGTACTTACTCAGCTCTATCGAGGGTGCAAATTCACCTCCATCAAATGGCGCAAGCTCACGCCTAACAACATCTGCCAATACGCTATCTTCTCTTACCTGCCCAAAATGACAATAATCAGCAGGCGCATCTTTTAGCGCCTTAAATATTAGAGCAGAGACATCTGTAACATTCGCATTTTTTGAAACAAGAATATCGGTGTAATGCTGAAACGGCTCACAAAGCCCTGTCAAAACTGTTTGGCGACCAATGCGCTGCAAGCAAAGCGGCAATAGAGCAAGCAATTGCTCACCTTCTCGAACAGCTATGACATAAGGCGAAAAACCAGCGTCGACCTTTGAAAATTCGCTTACGTTTGAACACCAAGCCCAGCTCTGAAACAGCACAATATTTGGCGCTGAGCTCTCAAGCTCAAGCCACTCTTCGCGCAAAGAAGATATGCTTTCAATATTGGTGTGCAAATGAATATTCATAAATAAACCTTTAAGCCCTTAGCCCAGACACAAAAATGCCCACACAAAACTTGTGCGGGCATTATGCGTTTTCATTATAACTTATTTTTTAAAGTCATATGGCTCAATGTCACGAACGCAATTTGGAGCGTTTAGATCAACAGAAAAATCAATCGTAAATGGCTTTCTGTTTTTTGCGCCAATACCAGAATATCTGATAGCCGCAGCCACACCATATTTCATCCATTTAACAATGCCGTATTTGTTAACTTGTAGGTTCTTAAAACCTAACTTGCGCAAATAACCATTTGCAAAATTCAACACATAGTTATCTCTTACAGCATCTGTATAGTGCTCAGTGGTTAGTGAAACATTTAGGCTGTCATAATTGTCCACTCTATGCGGAAAATTCAACGGCCAGTGCAACATATAGCCAGGCTCTAAATCGTATGTAGTTGCATAGTCATCAAAATAATCTTGATACTTAACATCAACTTCATGGAATTCGCCCATTACCAATTTCTCAGTAGAGGTTTGGTTCAAAAGAGGGTCTGTATTTGGGTATACAAACACTTTCTTCTTACCACGAATTTGCCATAGCATTTGACCAGGCACATCTGCGTGATAAGGCACAACCATATTTGGCGAAGAAATCAAAAGCGTTAGGCCACGCTTATAAGTTTTAAGACCCTCTACACGTGTCTCAAATTCTTCATACATTTGGTCAAGCAAATCTTGATAGCGAGGATCATTTCTTTCAGGAAACTGAACGTTGATCCAGATATCGCCCTTTTTAACGGCTTTCATAAGATCTTTACCAGAAAGACCACCTGTATCACCTTCACGGCGGCGCTTATGACCATCTGGGCCCGCGCAACGCGTGTTAATGTGATAATATTTCATATCCAAACTATCTAATAGCTTAGCAAGACCCGCATCTGTGAACAATTCAGATTTATGAAGTGTGTGCTGCATATGCAAAGATTGCTTACTAAACAACTTTGAATAATGGTCTTTCCAGTTGGCCATAATCGTGCCGGTTGTCTTCTCGCGCATAATAGTCTCCCAAATTCCGCCAACCCCGTCGAGGGCTATAATCGGGGCATATTTACACGAGCAAGCTAATTAAACATTTAAGAAAGTGGTTAAAATTTTAAGTACCCCCTCTCCAACTTTCAAATCTGCAGACTATGGTTAAAAATGAATTTCTAAATAGTTTTGCAAATTCCGCACAAACACCCTATTTGTGTGTCACTACTTTTAAGAGCGTAAGAAAGAAAAATAAGCAGATGCAAAACCCAATTAATTTTTCTAAAATGAATGGTGCTGGCAATGATATTATCGTTGCAGATTTACGCGGCCATCAAACTTACATCTCTACACAAGCTGCAATCGCATTGGCGAGCGAAGGCAATATTCCCTACGACCAGCTAATGGAAATTCGCGATCCTAAAAATCCTGAAAACGATGCTGGGGTTAGAATTTTAAATTGCGATGGATCAGAAGCACAAGCCTGCGGAAACGGCATGCGCTG
>JBGCEA010000074.1:0-2718 GCA_045105915.1 Nitratireductor sp. | reverse complement strand
TCTACCAAAATTGTGGTGATGTCTGCACGCCCTGGCGAAATAATAGATGTGATTGAGCCAAATCTACCAGACAATCGCAGTGCTGATATACGTGAGAGCAAAGCGTTTTTGCAGATAACCAAACGCATACGCGCTGCGCTTTTAAATGCATAACTGAATTTTAAAAGAAAGTGGCTGGGGTGGTAGGAGTCGAACCTACGATACACGCTACCAAAAAGCGTTGCCTTACCACTTGGCTACACCCCAACATCTCGCTTCCTATACAAAACAAGTTTTGTCTTCGCAAGCTATCAATTGCTCAAAATACAAAATAATTTTGCCTTAAATGCCTTAACGCTGACAATAGGGCCAAAATTGCGCTTTTAAGCAATAAAAAAGCCTGTTTCTAAGCTGTTTTTAAATAAACAATGTGAAGTTTAATTATTGGATTGTCTTTTTTGCGTCATGGTTTTATGTCTTAATACAGATTGAATAAGTTATATTTGACCAAAGTTGGATAAATATAGTAACAATCATTTGTGGTGATTTGGGCCGGCCGGCTTGCAGCCACGTTAAAAAAATCGCTAAAGGGCCGTGTTGCAGAACCGGTAGCGATTTATTGTTCTAACTGCAACGGATAAAAACAATGCCAATTCGTGTTCCTGATAAATTGCCCGCTCGTAAAACGCTCGAAGCTGAAGGCGTGATGGTATTGAACCACTCTGAGGCATCTAGGCAAGACATTCGTCCATTGCAAATTGCTCTTCTAAACCTAATGCCCAACAAAATAAGAACAGAAACGCAGATCGCGCGTTTGGTTGGCGCTACCCCCTTGCAAGTAGAATTGACCCTTGTGCGTATTGGTACGCATAAGTCTAAAAACACTTCGCAAGAACATCTGATCGATTTTTATGAAACGTGGGATGAGGTGAAACATAGAAAATTTGATGGCTTTATTATTACGGGCGCGCCCATTGAAAAGTTAGAATTTCAGGACGTTAATTACTGGAATGAACTTGAAGAAATTATGGAATGGACAAAAACCAATGTGCATTCTTGTTTCTTTATTTGTTGGGGCGCAATGGCGGCCATAAAACATTTTCATGACGTGCCAAAGTATGAATTAGATGCGAAAGCCTTTGGTGTTTATAGACACAGAAATTTAAAACCGACCTCACCTTATTTAGCTGGTTTTTCTGATGACTTTTCTATTCCAGTTTCGCGTTGGACAGAAGTTAGAAGCGCAGACATTGCACCAGAAATCGGCCTTGAGATTTTAATGGAATCTGATGTTACTGGCCCATGTTTGATAAGTGAGGAAGAAGGCAAAAGATTATATATCTTTAATCATATTGAATATGATTCAACATCACTCAAAGAAGAATATGACAGAGATATAAATGAGGGTGTACAAATAGAAGTGCCCCATAATTATTACCCCTCTGATAATCCAGATTATCCACCTCAAAATAGATGGCGAAGCCATGCGCATTTGTTGTTTGGTAATTGGATTAATCAGGTTTACCAAACCACCGCCTTTAAAATTGACGAAATTGGTAAGAAGTAATTGGCGCGCCCTCCTTTTAAAGTTGAGTTTAAGCCCAATTATGCGAAGCCAATTGAGGTGGAAGAAAATATTTTTCGTATTACTGCGCCCAATAAAAGCGCGTTTACTTTTCATGGTACCAACACATATATCATTGGTAAAAATGAATGTGTGGTAATCGATCCAGGCCCTCTATTTGAAAATGACGATGATGGGCATTTTCGTGCGATTTTAGATACGATAGGCAAACGCAAGCTCACTCATATTTTGATAACGCATACGCATGTGGATCATTCGCAATCTGCAAATAGATTGGCAAAAGAAACTGGCGCTATAAAAGTTGGCGAAGGTCCGCACCGAAATGCGCGCGAATTGCATTTGGGCGAGATAAATGCGCTAGATGCTGCTGGAGACAAAAACTTTGTGCCAGACATTGCTCTAAAGCATGGCGATGTTCTTGAGTGCTCTGAATTTAAGTTTGAAGCCATATACACGCCCGGCCATGCAACCAACCATATGTGCTATGCGCTGCTTGGCACTGATTATATATTTTCTGGCGATCATGTGATGGGTTGGTCAACCAGTATTGTGGCGCCGCCAGATGGCGCTATGAGAGATTATTTTAATTCGCTCGATTTAATTTCAAAGCGAAAAGAAAACACTTATTTTCCGGGGCATGGCGGTGTTGTTGAAAATGCACGGGACTTTGCAAGAGCCCTTAAAACACACCGCAAAATGAGAGAAACTGCCATCTTGCATCGTATACGTAAAGGCGATGAAACAATTGAGCAAATTGTTGCTGTTCTTTATAAAGACACAGATAAACGGCTGCACGGCGCAGCGGCGTTGTCTGTTTTTGCACATTTAGAAGTTTTGGTTGAAGACGGCTTTGTCTCAAGCGATAGTGCGCCTTCTATGCATTCAAAGTTTTTTGCTGATTAAATAAAAGCAGCTTTTAAAGCTCGCCAGCAACGCCAGTCATTAAATTATCAAGCTCTTGAAAAAAGCTATCTATGTTCTCTGCATTTGTTCCAAAATCGTGCGGCGACCAATTGCTTGCAGAGCGCATGTCGACAAGGGTAATTTCTTCATCAAATTTTAGGCGAATAGAGATGTTTGATTTTGTCTTAAGAATCAGACTGCTGGCTTGCACCTGAACCAATATTTGATCTGTTGAGCCTTGCTCTGGCGCG
>JBGCEA010000073.1:0-8204 GCA_045105915.1 Nitratireductor sp. | reverse complement strand
ATCCCGCTATGCTCCACCAAATTCCTAGCCATGAAAATAAATCAATATTTTTTGAAAATTATTTTTAGTTTTTTGAGTCTTCTATTTTAGTGAAACAAAACATTGCCTTACACACAATAAAAATACTAATCGATTTAATTTTTTTCTCATTTTTGTCCAATTTATGCATTAATGAGACTTTGGGTACTTGCTTATCGAGAAGTTTCGGTGTTAATGGGAGGCGAACCTTAGTGTTAAAATAATACATGCTAGTGTTTAAAAAAGTACATAATTTCTTTGGCATTCACGCCTTTTTAATATTTTTCGGGAGGAAATAAATGTATAAATTACTAACTTTAGTTGCCGCTTCTACGGTTGCTTCAATCGCAACATTTGGTGCTGCGCATGCAGGCTCACACGCTGATGTTTGTAACACACCATCAAAGCTTGGCGATCTAGGCAGTTTCAAAGGTGAGGTAATTACGATTGCCGGCTCTATGGAAGGCAACGACGAAGAAAAACTAACAGCGACTGTTGCATGTTTCGAAAAAGCAACTGGTGCGACTATTAAGTATTCTGGTTCAAGAGATTTCGCAGCACTTATCGTTGCTGACTTGCGTTCAAACAACGCTCCAAACATTGCTATCTTCCCTCAGCCAGGCCTTGCAGGCGATATGGCTAAAGAAGGTCACCTAACACCACTAGGCGACGACATGGCTGCTTGGATGAAAGACGGCTACGGTGCTGGTCAATCATGGGTTGATCTTGGTACATATGCAAACAAAGACGGTAAAAAAGACTTTTACGGTTTTGCATACAAACAGGATCTAAAATCATTGGTTTGGTTCTCACCAGAGCAGTTCGAAGACAATGGTTATGAAATTCCAAAAACAATGGAAGAGCTAATTGCACTTTCAGACCAAATGGTTGCAGACGGCAACACACCTTGGTGTATTGGTGTTGAATCAGGCAACGCGACTGGTTGGACAGCGACTGACTGGATGGAAGACTTGATGCTTCGCACAACTACACCAGAAAAATATGACCAATGGGTATCAAATGAACTTCCGTTCAACAGCCCAGAAGTTATCAAAGCTATGGACGTTTACGGTCAATTCTCACGTAACGACAAATACGTAGCTGGTGGCGCTTCTTCTGTTGCGACAACATTCTTTGGTGACGCACCAAAAGGTCTGTTCTCATCACCTGCAAAATGCATGATGCACCGTCAAGCATCTTTCATTCCAGCTTTCTTCCCTAAAAAGGGTGAAGAAGTTAAGAATGGCGAAGCAGATTTCTTCTACTTCCCACCATATGCATCTGCAAATCTTGGTAACCCGGTATTGGGTGCTGGTACACTTTGGACAATGACTAAAGAATCAGACGCTACTCGCGCATTCTTCAAGTTCTTGACTGAAGCTTCAGCTCACGAGTCATGGATGTCACAAGGTGGTTTCTTGACAGCGCACAAAGGTGCTAATGTTTCTGCATACGCATCAGCTGCGGCTGCTAAGCAAGGTGAGATTCTATCAAACGCGACAACATTCCGCTTTGATGCTTCTGACTTGATGCCTGGTGCTATCGGTGCTGGTGCGTTCTGGAGTGAAATGACTGCTTTTGCTAACGGTCAAGACTCTAAGACTACTGGCGATAACATCCAAGCTGCTTGGGATGCTATTAAGTAATTCTTAGCTGAATTAACAACATTAGGGGCGGTGATTTATTTCACCGCTCCTTTCTTTTTTGATAAATTTGTATAATATTTTCTAACCCTCACTCATTCTTTGGTATCCATATGCGTTCTTTATCGTCTGTCATTGCAACTAACAGCTTAGCGATTGTGCTGACAGTTGTGTTTTTGTTGCCTATTACGGGTCTCTTCCTTTTTTCAGCAACTTCTGGAATAGATGAGCTTTCCGCACAGTTTGGTTTGTGGATGCACGAAAAATACAGCTGGTCATTCCCAGAGCTAGATACGCGCGAAAGATTTGAAAAAATCGGATTTGCTATACGCGCAATCTTTATCGCCGTAGGCATTTCGTTTTTGTATTTTTGGATATCAAATTGGCTAAACATGGGCCTTGCTCGTGTAACGGCAAAAGAATCTCTTGGTAAGCAATCAATCATTGTTGAAGCTATTCAGCCGTGGATATTCATCGGCCCAACATTGGTCTTGCTACTTCTATTCTTATTAATTCCGGCATTTTCAACGCTTAGCCTTTCATTCCAAGAGGCAAATGGTGCAATCACAGGCAGAAACTACGCATTCTTATGGGATGAATCTGCGCTTGGTTATTTGCAGTTCAGACTAGCAATGCGCAACAGTCTTATGTGGCTGATATTGGTGCCATCTGTTTGTATTATTTTTGGCCTACTGATCGCTGTTCTAGCTGACTCTGTGCGCTGGGGCGTTGTTGCCAAAACATTCATTTTCGTACCGCTTGCGATTTCATTTGTTGGCGCGGCTGTGATCTGGAGAAACATTTTTGCAGGTGGCGGTATTGAGCCAATGCAAACAATCAACGGTATTACACCTTCTTACCAAATTGGTCTGATGAAGGCATTGCTCGGCCACACAGCAGAATATAACGAACCACTATACAGCCTTAAGTTTTGGGGTAACTTCTTCTTAATGTGGATTTTGGTTTGGGTGCAAACTGGTTTTGCTATGGTTATCTTCTCAGCAGCGCTTCGCGGTGTTCCACAAGATACAATCGAAGCAGCGACAATCGATGGCGCAAATCCGTTCCAGATTTTCTTTAGAATTAAACTGCCGCAAATCTATTCAACAGTAGTTGTTGTGTGGACCACGCTGGTTATTCTGGTTCTAAAGGTTTTCGATATCCCTTACGCGTTGTCTTCAAACGATGATGATAAGTTATTGCTTGCAACCATGATGGAAAGTGCACGTAACAACTGGTCTATTGGCGGCGACAATGTGGACAATCTATTTGCAGCTATCGCTATCATGCTGATGCTGACTGTTATACCAAACATGTTATTTAATGCGTGGCGCTTACGTCGCGAACAAAAAGGAATGATTTAATGGTTGCGCGTTCTCTGCGACATGCTGTTTTAGCTTTAATTGTTTTTATCTGGGTTGTGCCTTTTGTCGCTCTCGTAACGACATCACTTCGCTCTGAATCAGCTTCAATTACCTCTGGCTTTTGGACAGCGTTTACGCCAACAGAGCTTGGGCATCGATTTAGCACGCATGATCGTGGTAAAGTTGAGCCGACAACAAAAATCACTGGCAATATTATCAAGCGCCTAAACAAAGGCGAGGATGATTTTGAAATTTCGGGTGATGTGCAATCAATCTTGTTTAAGGGTCGTGTTCCAGACACTGAAAACCCAGGTAAAACCAAATTAATTCGTAAATTAGTTGCTCCTGGCGAAGTAATGGATGTGCGCGGCGGCGAGTTTGTCTTTCAGGCCAATGGTGATTTTGTTTGGACATTCGCAGAATCTACTGAGCCTCGTCCTAAAAACTTAGACGTGTTCTTAAACCAAAATCCAGTATTTGGCCCTGACGCTTATATTGAAGTACTGTTTGATAATAAGAACGTGCCAAACGCACTTATTTCTTCTTTCATTGTTACAATTCCAGCAACAATCATTCCAATTACCATTGCCGCTTTTGCTGCATACGCATTTGCATGGATGCAATTTCCTGGTCGTGATTGGCTGTTTGTTATTGTTGTGTCGCTTATGGTTGTGCCAACGCAGCTTGCTTTCTTGCCAATTTTGCAAGGCTTTAGCGGCATTGCATCTTGGGCAACATCGCTCAATGCATTTATGACAGACTGTGAGGCCACCAAAAGTTGTGAGTACGCCTCCAAAACCTTTGCCAGCCTTTGGATAACACACACGGCATTTGGTCTACCTTTGGCTATTTATTTACTGCGCAATTATATTGTGGGTCTACCAAAAGACTTGCTTGAAAGCGCACGCATTGATGGTGCAAGCCACTTGCAAATTTTTACAAAGCTTATCGTGCCACTATCAGTGCCAGCATTAGCATCGTTTAGTATTTTCCAATTCCTTTGGGTATGGAACGATTTGATTGTTGCGCTTTATATTGGCCCTAACAATGCAGAAGATCTTGTGTTCCCAATTCGCCTTCAAAAGCAACTTGGTACCTTTAAAGATCAGCTACACTTGCTAAATGCATCTGCGGTTATCTCTATGATAATTCCAGTAGCAGTGTTCTTAGCAATGCAACGTTATTTCATTCGCGGTCTTTTGGCCGGCTCTGTGAAGTGAGGTAAGTATGTCTTCATTAAAATGGTGGGAAACCGCCGTTATTTATCAGATTTACCCTCGCTCATTCCAAGATTCTAACGATGATGGAATAGGAGATTTGGCGGGTATTACGTCTCGTCTAGAATATATTGCCGATCTTGGTGTTGATGCTATTTGGATCAGCCCGTTTTTCAAATCGCCGCAAAAAGATTTTGGCTACGATGTTTCAGATTACTGCGATATTCAGCCAGAATATGGAACGCTTGCAGATTTTGATGCGCTTATCGCTAAAGCTCATTCGCTTGGCCTAAAGCTGATGATCGATATTGTGCCTGCGCATTGTTCAGACCAGCACGTTTGGTTTGAAGAAAGCCGTCAGTCACGCGATAATCCAAAAGCAGATTGGTATCACTGGGTAGACCCAATGCCAGATGGTTCAGCGCCAACAAACTGGTTGTCATTCTTTGGCGGCAGAGCGTGGAGCTGGGAACCAATGCGCCAGCAATATTACCTGCACAACTTCTTGCCTAGTCAGCCAAACTTAAATCACGCAAACCCTAAAGTGCGTGAAGCACTGACAGATGTTGCAAAGTTTTGGTTTGATCGCGGCGTAGATGGCTTCCGCCTAGACGCTGTGCACACAATTAATGCAGATAGCGCACCCTATAAAAACAATTTGCCAAATCCAAATTTTGTTCCTGGCGAGTTGCCTCAAGAGCAGCAACCATTCTTCCGTCAATTGCATGACAGCGGCCAACTAAACCAACCTGCTATTCAGCAGTTTAGTGAAGCCTTTAGAAAAGTTGCAGACAGCTATGATGGTGATCGCTATTTGATGGGTGAATTGCATGGCGACGACCCAATTAAAGCCAGCCAAACATTTACTGGCCCAACACGCCTACATGCTACTTATAACTTCAACTTGCTTGCATGGGCAGGCCTAGATGTTGATGGCATTAAGAAAGCAATTAAAGATGCAACTGATGCGTTCAATGGTACAGGCCGTTTGTCTTTTGCATTTTCAAACCACGATGTGCCAAGATCTGCAACAAGACAGCTAGAAGCCTTAAACTTGGATGCTAGCAAGCAAGATGCGTTGCAACTTTTACTTTTAAAACTTGAGGTGAGCCTAATTGGTTCAGCTTGTGTTTATCAAGGCGAAGAACTTGGCCTTGATGATGTTAGAGACATACCAAAGGAACATATGCAAGATCCTTGGGGCATTGCATTTGCACCAGCCTTTTTGGGGCGCGATACGTGCAGAACACCAATGGTATGGCAAGAAAATGAGAAACATGGTGGTTTCTCAAATGCCAACGATACTTGGCTGCCAGTTTCTAAACACCACCTAAAGCGTGCTGGCCTAGACGAAGCCAAACGCCAAGGTTCTATTTACCAGGAATTTTCTGAGTTCCTAAAATGGCGCAAAGAACAAAACGCTATAATGGATGCTAACGAAATTGAACTCGTTGCATCAGATGATAAAACAATCGTATTTGATCGCAAATCAAATCAACAGACACTTAGATGCAGTTTCAATTTTGAAAATCTTACAGCATCATTTGAGGATATTTAAATGGCTCAGGTTGAACTAAAAAAAGTCAATAAATCATTTGGCAAAGTTGAGGTTATTCGTAACGTTGACCTTGAAATTAACAAAGGTGAATTTGTTGTGTTTGTGGGCCCATCAGGCTGCGGCAAATCAACATTATTACGTTTGATTTCTGGACTAGAGACATTAACAAGCGGCGAAATTATTATTGCTGATAGACCAGTGATGGACCTTCCTCCGTCAAAACGTGGTATCGCAATGGTGTTCCAATCTTACGCGCTTTACCCGCATATGACCGTGTATAACAACATGGCGTTCTCGCTTAGTCTTCAAGGCTTCACAAAAGCTGAGATTAAAGAGCGCGTTATGAGTGCAGCAAAAATCTTGAAAATGGATAACTTGCTAAATCGTAGACCAGCAGCTCTTTCTGGTGGTCAGCGCCAGCGTGTTGCTATTGGTAGAGCGATTGTTAGAAACCCAGATGTGTTCTTGTTCGATGAGCCGCTTTCAAACCTAGACGCCGCGCTTCGTCATGAAACACGCGTAGAGATTGCAAAGCTTCACCAAGACCTAGAAGCAACAACAGTTTATGTGACGCACGACCAAGTAGAAGCCATGACTTTGGCTGACAAAATCGTTGTTCTTAAAGACGGCGAAGTAATGCAAGTGGGCGCACCTATGGAATTGTTCAACAATCCAGCAAACGAATTTGTTGCTGGCTTCTTGGGTTCTCCAAAAATGAACTTCTTCGACGGTAAACTGACAGCTGTTGCTGCAAATGGTGCAACTGCTAAGTTTAAAGGCGAAGGCATTGATTCAGGTAATGTTCGCCTTGTTTCAACCGAGAAAACTAAAGGTGCAACTGCACGTCTTGGTATTCGTCCACAACACTTGAAGCTAAACCCTAAAGGCCAACTAAAAGGCAAGGTAACGCTTATTGAGCGCCTAGGTACAGAGACAATTGTTGAACTTGTTTCAGCAAACAAAACTGCGTTCCGTTTCGCTTCTGACGAGGTTCCAGATCTTGCTGTTGGTAAAACGGCTCGTTTCAGCTTTGACGCAAAACGCGCACACATTTTTTAGCCTGCAAGAAAGGCTTTAAATGGATAAGCAAATCAAGAGATTGCCCGAAGACTTTGTCTTTGGTGTTGCTACCTCATCTTACCAAATTGAGGGAACTCAATTTGGTAATTGCGGGCGTTCTCATTGGGATGATTTTGCCGATAAACCAAATAAAGTATACCAAAATGAAAATGGCCTAATAGCCTGCGATCATTACAATCGTTGGGCTCAAGATCTAGACCTTGTTAAAGATGCAGGGTTTGACGCTTATCGATTTTCATTCGCTTGGCCTCGTATTCTTCCAGAAAATAACAAAGACATAAATCAAGAAGGCATCGCATTTTACGATCGCTTGATCGATGGCATGTTAGAGCGCGGCTTAGACCCTGTTGGCACACTCTATCACTGTGACCTGCCCAGCAGACTTGCAAATAATCGCCGCTGGACAAGCCGCGAAACTCCACCGCGCTTTGGTGACTATACCGACTTGGTTATGAACCACTTCAAAGACCGTTTAGAAACAATTGCACCCATAAACGAGCCTTGGTGTGCAGCATGGCTTAGCCATTATTTAGGTGCACATGCGCCAGGTCTACAAGACATAAGCGCAGCAGCTAAAGCCATGCATTACATTCAGCTGGCCCACGGTCTTTCTATTGAGGTTATGCGCGGTCATTCTCTTAAAAATCTTGGCTGTGTTGTAAACAAAGAGTTTGCAGTACCAGTAGATGATAGCGAAGAAGCCAAGCGTTTAGCAAATTTGCATGATGGTATTTACAATCGGTGGTTCGACGATTCCCTTTTCAAAGGCCATTACCCAAAAGACGTATTAGAACTTTTGGGCGAGCATCTTCCTAAAAATTATGAAGAAGATATGCCAATCATTAGCCAAGAGCTTGATTGGATTGGCATCAACTATTATACGCGCGCTGTCATTGCGCCAGATCCAAATGAGCCGCATATTGGCTATAAATTGGTTAGCGGTGAGTTGACAAAAACTGATATGGGCTGGGAAATTGAGCCAGAAGGCTTGAGCTTTTTCTTGCGTCGGTTCGCAAATGAATACGCGCCAAATGTGCCAATTTATATTACCGAAAACGGCATGGCCAATAAAGAAACGATAACGCCTAATGGTATCAACGATGTTGAGCGTATTAGCTATTTCCAAGGCCATTTAGAGCAAGTTGCAAATCTAGTAGAAGATGGCGTGCCAATTGCTGGCTATTTCGCTTGGTCATTGCTCGACAATTACGAATGGGCATTTGGCTACGATAAGCGTTTTGGCATTGTGCATGTCGATTTTGAAACGCTAGAGCGCACACCAAAGCAAAGTTATCTTGTTTGGCAGGCGGCGCTTAATAACGCT
>JBGCEA010000072.1:0-4827 GCA_045105915.1 Nitratireductor sp. | reverse complement strand
CCATACTAATCTCTATTCAGGTTTGAGTTTTTAAACATATAACACAAAGTCCAAAGATATATAACAATGCGCAGAGCGAATACCACCCTCAAACAAATTTCTTTGTTGCTACTATGCACAATTATTGCGCTTGCAAATTGGGCATCACTCTCTAATGCGCAAAGCGCTCAAAAACCAAAAGCAACAAGTGCTTCTGCTGCTCTACCTAACATTCCATATATTACCATAGACACAAATACTGGCCTCGTTTTAAACGAAAACCGTTCTTTCGACAGATGGCACCCAGCCTCACTCACCAAATTAATGACCGCTTATGTAACCTTCAAAGCCATTCAAAATAACGAAATCCAAATTGGATCGCCAGTTACCATGTCAAAGCTGGCCGCAAAAATGCCACCTAGTAAAATGGGTTACAAAGCAGGTTCAAAATTACGCGTCGATACAGCCATCACAATATTAGTTGTCAAAAGCGCAAACGATGTAGCGGTCGCTCTGGCTGAATCTGTTGCTGGTAGCCTACCAAATTTTGCAAACCGTATGAACGATCACGCCAAAACTTTGGGCATGCAAGACAGTAATTTCAAAAACCCGCATGGCCTGCATGATAAAAACCAATATGTTTCTGCAAGAGACATGCTCATTTTATCAAATGCAATTTGGACAGAGTTTCCCCAGTATAGAAAATTGTTTGGCACGCCTGCCATTTCAACAACCAAGAAAACTTATTATTCCTACAATTTATTGTTAGAACGTTTTGCAGGTGCCATGGGCATGAAAACAGGGTTCGTTTGCGCTTCAGGCTATAATATAGTGGCAAGCGCCGAACGTGATGGAAGACGATTGGTATCTGTTGTATTTGGCGCAAACTCACAAACACAGCGCGCAGTAACCGCCGCAAAGCTTTTATCCGCAGGCTTTCAGCAAACATCGGGCACACCACTTGAAAACTTTTCACGGCCAAGCAATGTAAAACCACCAAAAAATATGCGCCCTATTTTGTGCACACAAGAAGCGCTTAAAAACACATACAATCCAAATGCAAATAATGCGGTTATAAAATCTGCATTTTTGGAGCCGCGTAAAATAACACAAAAACCAATTCCAGTGCGCCTTGGCGGTGTTAACGCACCACCAAGCGATGCATGGCTTGCTAGAGCCTTCCAGCCATCATTTGTGCCAGTGCCCCAAGAAAGACCGAACTACGTTTTGGTAGATATTGATGGCGAGCCGCTTAGTTCTGGCGCACTAATAAGAGGCACCACAAAGGTTCCAACTTTCAGGCCCACCTCTGCAAACACGATTGCAAATTAGGCAAGCAATGAACGCACCCATTAAAACACATATTGTAACTGGCTTTTTGGGCAGCGGAAAAACAACTTTCTTAAATAAGCTACTTAAAAAAGAAGCCTTTGAAAACACGGCAATCATCATCAATGAATTTGGAGAAATCAGCCTTGATCATATATTGGTAGAAAAAAGCGACGATCAAGTTATTGAGTTATCAAACGGCTGCTTGTGTTGCACAGTGCGTGGTCAACTGGCTGAAACTCTTGAACAAATAGTGGCGCGAAAGCCTGAACAAATTATTATTGAAACCACCGGTTTAGCAGATCCAGTGCCCGTTATTCAGGCTATAATAAAAACACCAAGCCTCGAAGATGCTTTAGAGTTTGGTTCGCTCATCACTCTATTTGATCTTATAAATACACCAACAAATATTGAAAAATATGAAGAAGCCAAAAAGCAATTGCAACTAGCAGATATTATTTGCACCTCAAAAAATGACATAGCGAGCGATGTTCAATTATCGACCGCTACAAAGCTCATCTCTTCTTTAAATCCAACTACAAAAATCATAACAACCAATGATTTTTTAAAAGACCCATCTTTCATAAAAACGAATTTTATTGAGCTTCAAGACGAGCAGCATTATCACCACGGACACGACCATCACCACTCGCATGATATCAATGTCCACCAAAGCGCGCATGGAGACACCTTAAAAGCAATCACTTTAAAACATGATGCACCTATCGAAAAACACAAGATAGATATGTTTTTAGATCTTCTTTTTTCTGCCCACGCAAAACACATTGTGCGCTTAAAGGGACTAATAAATATTAGCGGAGCAAACACACCATTATTGGTGCATGGCGTTGGCGGCGTGTTAGCCCAACCCTCTCACATAGACCAATGGCATGACGAGGATCGTTCAACGCGCATAGTTGTTTTTGTTGAAGATATGGAACCTGAATTTATTGAGCGATTATTCTCTGGCTTTATTGGCACGCCTTTAATAGACACACCAGACAAAGACGCCTTAACACAAAACCCTCTTGCTATTAGCGGCTTTAAGCCCGGCTAAAGCGCTTCGCCTTTTTCTATCAAATATTTTTGATACCCATCAGCGTCTTCTACCTGAACCAATAAATGCCCGTCATTTTTGCAAAAATTTGGGATATCGATTGCAGACAATGGATCGGTTGTCTCAACCCAAACACGCTCGCCCACGACCATAGAACGCATTGCTTTTTGTGTTTTTAAGACGGGCAAAGGGCAGTTAAGGCCTCGCAAATCAAGGGTAGAAATTTTATCGGTCATCTTTATCTTTTATCAAATTCTATTTTCAAAATACGAAGAACGCGCTATTCATATAGCACCAATTTAAAAAGATCGAGATTGAAATGACAAACCAGCAAAACAATATCGAGAGCGATAAAGAACAAGCGCAAGCAGTTATCGGTTTTTGGAAAGAAGCGGGCCCTAAAAAGTGGTTTTCAAAAGACGATAATTTCGATCAAGCCATACAAGATAATTTTGGCCCACTGCTTAACAAAGCCATTAATGGCGAATTGGACACTTGGACAAAAGAGCCAAGCACCTGCCTTGCGTTTATCATTATGCTCGATCAGTTTTCGAGAAATCTAAACCGAAATAGCGCGAAGGCATTTGAACAAGACCCAAAGGCTTTACAATTTACAATTGAGGCTATTGAAAAAGGTTATCTTGATAAAATAGACCCATCGCTAAAACTATTTATGATTTTACCCTTAATGCATAGTGAAGACTTGGCAAACCAAGATCAAAGCATTGCGTTAATTGAGGCCAATCAGATGGACATGGCAATGAGGTCTGCAAAGGAACACCGCGATATTATTAAAGAATTTGGCCGTTTTCCGCATAGAAATGCAGTTCTAGGCCGTAAAACCACTCCAAATGAGCAGGCATTCTTAGATAATGGTGGCTTTAAAGGGTAGAGCGCAAACCATAGCCCAGCTTCATATTACACCCACATTTATGTCTGTTATTTGAACAGTTTATTAAGCTCTTTTTGGTATTAACTCCTCATATATATGGAGATTACCAATTGCAGCTTAACCTAAACAAATACGCAGAAAAACTTTTACCAAGCTTTGCGTATAAAAAAGCATCGCCTTTCATTACGAAAGTTGAAGGTGCGTTTAGTGGTACTGGCGATAAAAACGTCTCTCGTAGAACTGCTATTTTTGCGTTCTCAATCAGAATTGCAAGCGCTGCAATCGCTTATTTCAGCCAAGTATTACTCGCCAGATTTATGGGCGAATTCGAATACGGCATTTATGTCGCTGTTTGGATATGGGCTGTAATTTTAGGTGGCTTGGTTTGCCTTGGTTTTCAAACTGGTATTATCAGATTTATATCTGAGTACAGATCAGACAAGCGAGAAAGCCTATTAAGAGGTTCAATTTTTAGCGCAATTACCATTTCCATGGTCTCTGCCACCATTATCGCAATGATTGGCGCAGCCATTGTGTATTTCTATGGCGATCATTTGTTTGAAAGTTATTATTACATACCGCTCTTACTTGCGACTACCTGCCTGCCATTACTCGCACTATCAGAAGTACATGATGGCATTGCCAGAGCATTTGACATGCCACGAATAGCACTTGCGCCAATTTTCATTCTGCGCCCTCTGCTAATTTTAGGCATCATGCTTATTGCAATACTTGCAGGTTATGAAGTGGATGCAAAAAGCGCAATTATAGCAACCATCATTGCTGTCTACATTACAGCTTTGTATCAGTTCATCGTTTTAAAAATGAAGCTGAAACCAGAACTTGGCACGACAAGCAGATCTTATACACCAAAGGCTTGGTTTAAAGTTACGCTTCCAATCTTCCTTGTAGAAGGTTTTTACAACCTACTTACAAATGTCGATATCTTAATTTTAGCAAGTTATGAAAGCCCAGAAAAAGTAGGCATTTATTTTGCGGCAGCTAAAACACTGGCGTTGGTACACTTTGTTTATTTTGCGGTTAAGGCCGCAGCAGCGCACCGTTTTGCGAGTTACTTATCTTCTGGCAATAAGCAAGAATATGAAAACTTCATCAATGAAACAATTCATTGGACCTTCTGGCCATCACTATTCTTAGCATTGGTAATGTTAGTGCTTGGCAAATATTTCCTCATGCTATTTGGCGAAAGCTTTGCAGTTGGCATTAGCGTGATTTGGATATTAACGCTTGGCATAATTGTGCGCTCATCAGTTGGCGCAGCAGAAAGCGTTTTGACCATGTCAGGAAAACAAAATTTATGCGCGCTCGTTTATGCAGTTAGCTTATGTGTGGCTATAACACTTTGCATTATTCTTATTCCAATTTATGGGCTCAACGGAGCAGCGCTAGCAACAACCTTAACTCTATGCTGCGAGGCATTGGGCTTATATTTAGCAGCGCGTTACAGTTTAGATTTGCATGTTTTCATCATTCCTAAACGCAAGAAAAAATTAGTTTCTTAGGGGGATTAAAAAATGATTCTGTCAGCAAAAAAACAAAAAGCGACAAT
>JBGCEA010000071.1:0-9800 GCA_045105915.1 Nitratireductor sp. | reverse complement strand
CCTTTGTTTTTCTTATTCATTTTAAGTTCCTTTGCGCGTCATTGGGATTGGACCAAAAACGCTCAATTAATAGGGATATTAGTCTAGCTTACGCTTGATGTGCTCAACGTGGAAGCACTCAATTTGGTCGCCCTGACGAATGTCTTGGTAGTTTTCAAATGCCATACCGCATTCTTGTCCACCTTGTACTTCGCTCACTTCGTCTTTGAAGCGTTTAAGGGTTGAAAGCTTGCCTTCGTGAATAACAACGTTGTCACGCAGTAGGCGCACGCCTGAACCACGTTCCACTTTACCTTCACTAATACGACAACCAGCCACCTTACCAACTTTAGATACGTTGAAGACTTCAAGGATTTCAGCGTAGCCCAAGAATGTTTCGCGGCGCTCTGGTGTTAGTAGGCCAGACATCACGCCTTTCATATCATCCACTAGATCGTAAATGATTGAATAGTAGCGAATTTCGATGCCTTCAGCTTCAGCCAAGTCACGTGCTTGTTTGCTTGCACGCACATTAAAGGCCAATACTGGCGCATTAGATGCAGTTGCTAGTGAAATATCAGATTCGGTAATGCCGCCAACGCCGCTATGCACTACACGTGCCGCAACTTCGTCAGTACCAATTTTACCAAGAGACTGCGCAATAGCTTCAACAGAACCCTGCACATCACCTTTAATCAAGATAGGCACTTCTTTAAGATCGCTTGTTTGCAAATTGGTCATCATTTGCTCTAACGAGCCACGAGAACCAGCATTGCGCGCTGCTGCTTTATCGCGAGCTAGGCGCTGGCGATATTCAGAAATCTCACGTGCTTTAGCTTCGCTATCCACTACAGTAAACTGATCACCAGCAGATGGCGCACCAGAAAGACCTAAAACCTCAACCGGCATAGAAGGCAGAGCTTCTTTAAGTTGAGCGCCTTTGTCATTTACTAGGGCACGAACCTTACCCCATTCATTACCTGCAACCACAATATCGCCAGTGCGAAGTGTGCCGCCCTTAACAAGAACAGTAGCAACTGGGCCACGGCCTTTATCAAGCTGAGATTCAATCACAATACCATCAGCACTACGATCAGGGTTTGCATTAATTTCAAGAAGTTCAGCTTGAAGCAATATAGCCTCAAGTAGCTTGTCTAAATTTGTGCCTTTAAGCGCAGAAACTTCAACCTCAAGCGTTTCACCGCCCATGGTTTCAACAAACACTTCGTGCTGAAGCAATTCTGTTTTCACCTTGCTTGGCTCTGCCGCAGGCTTATCAATTTTGTTTACCGCAACAATAATTGGCACTTCAGCCGCTTTTGCGTGGCTAATTGATTCAACAGTTTGTGGCATAACACCATCATCTGCTGCCACAACCAAAATAGCGATATCGGTAGCTTGCGCACCGCGTGCGCGCATAGATGTAAAGGCTTCGTGGCCTGGTGTGTCAATAAAGGTAATCAGTTGGCCGTTTTTCTCAACTTGGTAAGCACCAATATGTTGCGTAATGCCGCCAGCTTCACCATCAACTACTTTTGCGTTGCGAATAGCATCAAGTAGTGAAGTCTTGCCGTGGTCAACGTGACCCATAATCGTTACCACAGGTGGGCGTGGCTTCAAATCTTCTGCAACGTCTGTTCTGTCAAACAGGCCTTCTTCCACATCGCTTTCTGCAACGCGGCGAACCGTGTGACCAAATTCTGCAGCAATCAGCTCAGCCGTATCCTGATCGATAATATCGCCAGGCTTTAGCATCTGCCCCTCTTTCATGAGGTATTTGATAACATCAACAGAACGCTCTGACATACGTGATGCAAATTCAGAAACCGTAATTGTTTCTGGCAATTGAACTTCACGCGAGATTTTCTCTCTAGGAGTAGATGCGCCCATTGCAGCACGTTTTGCTTTTTCTTGACGGCGACGTAGCGCTGCCAAAGAAGGTCCGCGTTTATTGTCATCAAGTGCATTTGTAAGCGTTAGCTTAGTACGGCGTCTATCATCGCCACCTTTTGTACGTGATGGCTTTGCAGGCTCTTCTGTTTTCTTGCGCTCAAACGGCTTTAGCTCTTTTGTTGCAGCAGCTGGTTCGTTGCGCGTTGGTTTTTTGATCGCATCTGGATCTGCAGAGGCAACAGCTGCAGAAGCAATTGCCGCGGCTTCTCTAGCATCAGCATCCGCACGTTCTTTTTCGCGTTTTGTTTGTTCTTCATCGCGGCGCTTAGCTTCTTCATTGTCAGCTTTGCGGCGTGCATTCAAATCGGCTTGCTTTGCAGCTTCTGCTGCCGCTTTTGCCTGATCTTCTGCTTGGCGCGAATTAGCTTCTTCTAGCGCGCGTTGGCGTGCTGCCATTTCATTTTTTGAAAGGCCGCCTTGTACTGGCGCTGGTGTTGGTTTTGGCGCTGGTACAGCCGGTGCTGCTGGCGCAGGTGTTGCAGCAGCAGGTGCCGCAGGCGCTGCGCTAGGCGCAGGCTTTTCACCAGGTTTGCTAAAACGCTTTTTGCGAGTTTCAACAACAACAGACTTTGAACGCCCATGCGCAAAACTCTGTTTAACAGTGCCTTTATTTAGGCCTGCACCAGAAAGACTCAAAGTCTTTTTTGGTTCGGTGCCATTGTTATTTTCGTCGTTATTATTATCGCTCATTACAAACCTAGTTCGTCAAATTATGTTTCATATCTAAATATACGAAACGTTAAGTGCTTTTTGGACTTTTAAAGCCAAAAAATCCAGTCCCAAATGCGTTTTAGCGCGTTTTCTTTTTATTGCGCGCCACTAATCCAGATCAAAATCCTGCATTTGTTTCACACAAGTCATCAAATTTTTTGTAGCGCCACCATAAATAGCCACCACATGCACCGCATTTTCAATTCCAAGAACACGGCTCATTTCATCAACGGACCAGCATTCAAAGACACTAATTTTATCTCCGCCCATATGATCAACAAACGAAGTAGCCGAAGCCAATTTACGTTTGCCATCTTCTGCTGCATCAATTGCATGAAACAACATATAGGCTTTGCCTGAACGTACAGAGTTGTTCACCTTCGAAAAGCCAGAAATAATTGATCCAGCTTTTTTTGCCATGCCAAGGGCACGCAGTGCTCTGTCTTTCAGTAGCTTTTCTGTCAAATCAGCCAAATCACTATTTGCCTGAACTTGCTTTTTAAGTCCTTTGGCAAAAAGCTTTTTTTCAATCGCTTCTGCCACATGTTTTTTCTTGGCTAAAACCCAAACCCCTCTGCCTGGCAAGTTCCCTTTTAAATCGGGAACAATCACACCATCGGGGCCTTCAACAAATCGGATCAAATTTTCCCGATCTGTTTCAGTTTTAGTAACAATGCAACTTCTCGGGTTCATTTCGCCATGCCCATCCATTGCATCATTTTTCATATATTATTCGCCAGCTTCAGGTGCTGGAGTTTCGCTTGCAGCTTCTGCCTCAGCAGCAGGCGCTTCCGCGTCTGCAACAATTGCTTCACCATTTTCATCAAGTTCAACTTCTTCGCTTACAAGATCAGCTTCAGTAATCCAGCCAGCCTTAATACGCGCGCTCATGATCATTTGTTCAGCTTCAACGCGTGAAACTTTGAACTCTTTAAACGTGCCATCAAAACGCTGTACTTCGCCATCTTTGCGCTCAGTCCAACCACATAGATCGTCTACTGCACAACCAGCAAAGTCTTCCATTGATTTAATGTCGTCTTTGCCAAGTGTTACAAGCATTGCGGTTGTTAGGCCGTCAATTTCAAGAAGATCGTCAGATACGCCCAATTTCTTGCGCTCTTCGCTCAACTCGTTTTCTTGCTTGTCTAAATATTCTTTAGCACGTGCTTGCAATTCGCTTGCTGTGTCTTCGTCAAAGCCTTCAATAGAAGAAATCTCAACTGAATCTACATATGCAACTTCTTCAATTGTGCCAAAGCCTTCAGAAGCAAGCAATTGCGCAACCATTTCATCAACGTTAAGCGCTTCAATAAATCTTGCAGTGCTTTCAACAAATTCTGCTTGGCGGCGTTCGCTTTCATCTTGTTCAGTCATAATGTCAATATCCCAGCCAGTAAGCTGCGATGCTAGGCGAACATTTTGGCCACGACGACCAATTGCCAATGACAGTTGATCATCAGGAACAACAACTTCAATGCGCTCGGCTTCTTCGTCCAAAACAACCTTAGCAACTTCAGCTGGCTGCAATGCGTTCACGATGAATGAAGCCGGCTCTGGTGACCAAGGAATGATATCGATTTTTTCGCCCTGCAATTCACCAACAACAGCTTGAACACGTGAACCGCGCATACCAACACACGCGCCAACAGGATCAACAGAACCATCATTAGAAATAACAGCAATTTTTGCACGTGAGCCAGCGTCTCTGGCAACAGAACGAATTTCAATCACACCATCATAAATTTCCGGCACTTCCATAGTAAACAATTTAGCCATGAATTGTGGGTGCGTACGAGATAAGAAAATCTGCGGGCCACGCTGTTCGCGGCTAACATTATAGATATAAGCACGAACACGATCGCCATATCTAAAGTTTTCGCGAGGAATAGTTTCATCCCGGCGAATAATTGCTTCGCCTTTACCAAGGTCAACAATCACATTGCCATATTCAACACGTTTAACTGTGCCGTTAATGATTTCGCCAACGCGATCTTTAAATTCTTCAAATTGTTGGTCGCGTTCAGCTTCGCGTACCTTTTGAACAATAACTTGCTTTGCAGATTGTGCAGCAATACGGCCAAAGTCCATTGGCGGAAGTGTTTCAGAAACCTGACCACCAAGCTCAACTTCAGGATCTTTATCTTTTGCAAGATCAAGAGGAATTTGAGTTGAATAGTCTTCAGCGTGTTCAACAACTTCTAGAATACGCTGCAAGTGAATTTCACCTGTCTTGTCGTCAATATCAACACGAATATTGGTTTCTTGGCCATAGCGAGACTTGGCAGCTTTTTGAATAGCTTCTGCCATTGCATCAATAACAATCTTACGGTCAATCGATTTTTCCCGTGCCACTGCATCTGCAATTTGCAAAAGCTCTAGCCTGTTAGCGCTGACAACCATTTTAAGTCTCCTGTGTTCCTATTAGTGTTACCCAAATTTAATCTTATTAAATTTTGAGTGGCTGTTTGTTTCGACATGTCTATGTCAAAACATAGGTTAGTTATTCAAATCGTCTTCTTCTTCAATACCGTTTGCTTTTCTAAGCGCTTTATCGCGTCTTAAAGCCTCGGTTATCAAATCATCAGACAAAACCAATTTAGCATCTGCAATGTCGCTTGCGCTCAATGTGAAGTTTTCATCTTCACCCGGCTGCACGCTTTCACGGCGAAATGTTACTTTGTCTTCTTCAACACTTACAATCGTGCCTTTATATCTTTTGCGACCATCAATCAGCTGATGTGTCTCTAATTTTGCAACATGGCCTGCCCAGTTTTCAAAATCTGACAAGCGCACAAGAGGTCTGTCGATGCCCGGCGATGAAATCTCTAAGTGATACTCAGAATTTATCGGATCTTCGATGTCTAGAATGGGTGAAATACCGCGCGAAACTTCTTCGCATTCAGTTACACTCATAGAGCCATCAGGGCGCTCTGCCATAATTTGCAAAGTCAGGCCATTAATTTGAGTCAAACGAATGCGCACCAAGCGATAACCCAGCGATTTGATCTCTGGTTCTAGAAGGGCAGCAATTTGTGCCTCTTGTCCGCTTTCTGCGATTAGTCTTGGTTCTTCAATGCTCAATTAAGCCAACTTTCTTTTAAGCAATAAAAAAGAGCGGGTTCCTTTCGGCTCCCACCCTAGCAACTGCTCGGATAATTTGAATCGTATATACGCTCGAACTTCGCAAATTGCAAGCTTTATGAATTTTGGACGCAATTACACTCGATTTATTAGCTAAATTCGATCAAATTTTAGATAAGCTGGCGTGCGCCCTTCGCGTATTGCTTTTTGCTCATAGCGGGTCGAATACCACTCTTCCCAAGCTTCATGCCAGTCAGAAGCTTTGGTGGCTTTCCATACCAAACCTTGCGTATCATTAGAAAACGCATCGCAATGATTAAGTGTCCAATTGATATAAGTATCAATGTCAGAAGCAAATCTAAACTCGCCAGCTACTCTTATAACACGGTGAATGCGTGCCAAGTTTTTCTGGTTCACAAATCTGCGTTTCCAGTGGCGCTTTTTTGGCCATGGGTCTGGGTAGAGCAAATCAACGCGGTCAATTTGCTTTTCAGGCAGCCAATCTAGCAATTGCGTAGCATCTTCATTAAATAGGCGAATGTTAGAAAGGTTTTCGCGTTCTATAGAAGACAGCGCCTTTGCCATGCCATTCATAAATGGCTCACAGCCAATAAAGCCAATTTCAGGGTGCAGTTTTGCGCGGTGTATTAAATGCTCAGCGCCGCCAAACCCAATTTCCAAAACAATTTGTTCTGGTGAATTCGAAAACAAACTTTTCAAATCTTCGCATTCTGGCTGCTCTATATCGATAGCAAGCTTTGGCAATAAATTTGCATACAGCTCTGCTTGATGTGGCTTAAATGGTTTGCCTTTGCGCCTGCCAAAAAAAGCCTCAGTTGAGCGCGTAGGGTGATCAAACGCAACAGCCGCCTCATCGTTTGATGGGCGGCTGTTATTATTATCATCGGTATTTTGAGCCATGACGACCCTCTATCGATTTGTTAAAACGCTTAACTTAAGCAGATTTAACAGCTTCTTTTAGCTTTTTCACAAGATCAGTTTTTTCCCATGAGAAAGAACCATCACGACCAGCTTTTCTACCAAAGTGACCATAAGCAGCAGTTTTTGCATAAATAGGCTTGTTCAAGTCTAAGTGCTTACGAATGCCAGTTGGCGAAAGATCCATTGAGCTAATGATAGCTTGTTCTAATGCGCTATCTTCAATTTTGCCTGTGCCATGTGTGTCAACATAAACACTCAATGGCTGAGCCACACCAATTGCGTATGACAACTGAATAGTACATTTGTCTGCAAGTTTTGCAGCAACAACATTTTTCGCCAAGTAGCGAGAGGCGTAAGCTGCAGAACGGTCAACCTTAGTTGTGTCTTTACCAGAAAACGCACCGCCACCATGTGGTGCCGCGCCGCCATATGTATCAACAACAATCTTACGGCCTGTAAGACCAGCATCGCCATCAGGGCCACCAATTACAAATGCGCCTGTTGGGTTCACGTGCCATGCACAATCATCTGCAATCGGCAAATCGCCCAAAGCTTCACGAATGTAAGGTTCTACAACAGAGCGAACTTTGTTTGAATCCCAGCTAGCGTCTAGGTGCTGTGTTGAAAGAACAATGCTTGTTACATCAGCAGGAACGCCATTTTCGTAGCGTACAGTTACTTGGCTTTTAGCATCAGGACCAAGCTTACCAGCTTCACCTTCGCCAGCTTTTCTAGCTTTTGCTAGCAATTCAAGAATTTTGTGGCTGTAATAAATAGGTGCCGGCATCAAGTCTGGCGTTTCATTACAAGCATAACCGAACATAATGCCCTGATCGCCCGCGCCTTCATCGCCTTGGCTATCTGCAGCATTATCAACGCCTTGCGCAATATGTGCTGACTGGAAGTGTAGCAAAACATCTACTTTTGCAGTTTTCCAGTGAAAGCCATCTTGCTCATAGCCAATGTCTTTAATAGCTCTACGAGCTGCTGAACGAAAACGAGATGGATTGATAATATCCTTGCCGTTTTTGTCTTTTTTAATCAGTGATGGTGGAACGCGAACTTCGCCAGCAATAACAACTCTATTGGTAGTTGTTAGTGTTTCAGCTGCTACACGAACAGTCCAAGGATCGATGCCTTGTTTGCGTGCTTCTTTGTACACAAGATCCACGATTTCATCAGAAATACGATCACAAACTTTGTCTGGATGACCTTCTGAAACTGATTCACTTGTAAATTGATAATTTTGACGTGCCATAGATATAAGCTCCTAAAGCCCTCTGCATGGTAAGAATACACAAATATGTGCGAGAAAATGGGTTTTTTACCCACTTCTTCCATAAGGTCAAGTCTTAATAGGGCTTTTGTATGAAAAGAATTATTCGTCTTCGTTTGAGAGCGTTTTTACAAGCTCAACAATCTTGCGCCTAACATTTGGGTCTTTAATCTTAACAAACGAACGGTTTAGCTGAAGACCTTCTGACGAAGATAAAAAATCGACAACAAAATTTGTGGAGCCTGTTTCTGAAAAACCAGCTTGCGACGTGCCGCCAGAACCCGGCGCATCTTCAAAGAAGAAAGCAATAGGGGTGTTTAAGATGTTAGAAATAGCCTGTAGACGGCTAGCGCCAATTCTGTTGGTGCCTTTTTCATATTTTTGTATCTGCTGAAAAGTGATTCCTAAATTTTCACCAAGCTTTTCTTGGCTCATACCAATCATTGTGCGGCGCAGTTTTACACGGCTTCCCACATGTATATCGATTGGATTAGGTTTGCGTTTTTCGTCAGTCATTTTTTCTTTTCTTTCAGTACCAAGCGCATCATAGCATTATATATAATACAATTTTATGACAGCACTAATCAGCTAGCTTGAAATCAAACTCTACCTTTTGCAAGATATTTTTGATTCGCCCAAATCAAACAACTGCATTTATCAAAATAAAAATCGTTTAACTAATTAATATCATTAGTCTTTTAGTATAATATTTTTGCCAAGACACAAGGCAAAAAATGCAAGTAACGAAATAAAAAACGGCAACATTCCATACTCAATAAAGAGTGTTCGATTTGCAGCTAGCGGCATCTTGGTATCAAAGAAGCCTTTTTCGTTTAAATCTAACTTGGCTTGAACTCTGCCAAACGCATCGCTAACGCTAGAAATACCAGAATTTGCCACTCTAATTAACGGCAATCCCATTTCTACGCTACGAATAATAGATTGGCGTGAATGCTGAAAAGGCCCAGGGCTGTTACCATACCATGCGTCATTGGTCACATTTATCACTGCGCTTGGTCTTTTTTTGTCATTTCCTTTAAAGGCATAGGCTTCTTGCGGGAATATTATTTCATAACAAATAAGAGGCAAGAGCATGCCAGCTTTGCCGCCACTAATGAGCGTTCTTTGTGCACCAGCTTCAAAGCCGCCTCTAAGGCGTGTAATTTGGCGTAGGCCAAATGCTTCTAAAATATTTTGAAATGGCAAATATTCACCAAAAGGCACCAAATGTACTTTATCGGCCGCGGCTTCAATTGCGCCCTCAGAATTGATTGAATAGGTGGTGTTATAGACAAAGCCATAGGGATCACCAGATTTACCAGCTTCTGCGCGCACAGCACCAGTAATAAGCTGGGCATTATCTGGTAGCATAGCGGCAATAGCAGACAGTGCATCTGGGCGCTCTGTCAAAAAGAATGGGAAAGCAGATTCTGGCCAAAACACATGCGTCGTATCTTCAATGCCAGGCTTTGAAGAAAGGCTTAGATAAGTTGCTAAAATTTTGCTGCTGTTTTCTTCTTCAAATTTGTCTGCTTGATTTATGTTCGGCTGCACAATTCGCAAAGACGCTTCGTCATTAAATTTTGTTGGATTAGCGCTCAGCCTATACGCGCCGTATCCAATATGAAGAACACTCAAAAATAAAGCAAAATACAAAACGCCCTTTGGCCTTTTACCATCTAAGTCTTTGGTAGTACTGGTTAGGCTCACCAACGGACTTGCAAAAATGATTAAGGCAAAAAATGTCACGCCATACAGCCCAAGCACGGCAGATGATTGCATCATTAATGGGTTTATCATGGCCGCATAGCCAATCGTGTTCCAAGGAAACCCAGTTAAAATAGTGCCGCGCAAATAT